>CAYVFQ010000007.1:0-18305 GCA_964451045.1 uncultured archaeon | reverse complement strand
CTGAGCTATTGCAATGATTACCTTTCTGGGATAGTCGAGAACACTCAGATGATAGACTTAGGAAACATAACGTTGCAGATAATATTCACAAATGCATCTAGCGAGAAGATAAAGCTGAACAATAGCGACGACGATAATTTTATGGTTATCTCTCCAGGCGAATGGGATTCGTTCAACGTTTCGATAGGCGCAGGAAGTTATGGCGCAATCAACAAGCTACATTTCTATACGAACTGTTCGGACGTTTACGATGACGCGACCCGTCCAGATATAACTCAAGCATGTTGACATCCCTCAATCAGGCGGTTATGCAGCTATTGTGAATACCAGAAATCCTACGAACATCATGAATATACTGTGTTTCATTCCGGCTACCATAGAACCCTCAGACATCTTTCCAACGGCCAGACCTGCAAACAATCCTTGTATAAGGATAAGGTTTCTGAAAACTGTTTCGTACTCCACTGCTAGGTCTGCATTGCTAGTCTGCGATGCCCCTTCACCGAAAATACCTTCTGACGAGACTTCTGCGAGGCTGGGTACTAGGAACTTTTCCAAGCCTATCATCACTGCAAGGAACACAAAGAAAATTATGTAGCCCGTTATCATCTGCGAGTTCATGTATAGCCGCCTCTCCTCCCTTAGTCTGTCAATCTCCACGGCCGTATTAGTCAACGCCTCGAAGGTGTCTGCCAAGTTCCCGCCGAACCTGTGGCTTTCTATAACGGACGATATTATCCTCATTATGAGTCTTGATTTTGTCTTTTTGCCGAATCCCATCAGGACCCTTTCAACAGGTATTCCCCAGTCAAGCTGTGCCGCCATTACCTTCACATGAACATTCATAGATTTGTAATCATTGCGTGTCAGCGACTTCATTGCCTGCGGAAGCGTCATTCCCCCACGCGTTGACTCTACGAAATCCCTGAGAAACACGGGGAACATTTCCTCAAGTTCCTGCTTTTTCTTGTATTCACTGTACCTTATCAGTATGAGTGGGAAAGCGAAAATAAACAACGATAACAGATTGATTGTTGAATACAGTGTGGTAGCGCTTTTTAACATCAGGAAATTTATTACGAGTATAGATCCTACGAGAATAGAATTCAAGATTACAATCATGAGCGTCCTTTTTTTCATCTGGATTCGGAACCCTAATATGTCAAATCGTCTTTCATCTTTGCTTATGAATTCTAATTCCTCTTCCTTTTTCGTCTTCTTACGTAATCTGCCTCCAAAGAGTTTCTCGAAGAAGCCTTTCTTTTCCCTGATACTGAAATGCGTTTCGCTTCCTTTTTCAAGCTTTTCTATTCCCAGTTCCTTCTCACTTTCAACATTGCCAAAACTGCTGCCATCTTTTTTAACTTGCTTTTTAACAGGTCCAACTTTGCGGGAAGAGTCAAGCTTATTTTTCATCTGTTCAAGCTTTCTCTCCTCTTTGAGTTTCTTTATGTTGTAATTCTTCTTCATCTAACCGACCTACATCTCAACTTCCATGCCGCGGAGGAACATTAGAAAGCCTCCGTTCAGCACAGGAACGATAACATAAATGCTTATCTTGGTGAGAAAAATTATCTCAAATCCTGCAACCGTTGGCTGTATCATGTTCATGACTGCAAATAGCGCTATCAGAAACAAGGGGGCAGCAATAAGTATGCCAGTATAAAATTCCGCATATGCAGAAAGCTGCTGAAGGAAACGCTCCCTTTTAACTCTCCAGTCAAATAGTGCCTGCTCGCCAGCGTTTTTCAGGAAAGATTTGATATCGCCGCCGGATTCTGTTGTTGTGACAAAACCTAACAATACCTGTTTGAATTCATCAGAGGGCGTGCGTTCAGCGACTTCCTTAACAGATCTAAGCGGGTCCAAGCCAAAATTTTCCATATTCCTTACGATTTTTCTCATCTCTGTCGATATTTCCCCATATTCTTTGAATCTTCCTATAAGCTTGAATATGACGTAGGGCGGCACACCTGATTCTGCAACAGCGCCCATGTGGGTCAATACAAAAGGCAGATTCGATTCGATGCTCTTTCTTCTGTTTGCCATTTTCTGGTATGGGTAAAATATCAATACAACTGCACAGACTATAGTGATAATGACTGGCACGAATATTATGTAGACTATTGTCATCATTGTTGATACTTCGACAATCCTTAACGCTAAGAAAAGTGAAATCAATGCAGTGATGTACGTAATCGCTGCTATCAATGCAGCTATGCTCATGTAAGTCCGGAAGGTTATACTCATGTTCGCCTTCGGCAAGTTAACCTTGACCATCTTAAATAGGTGGCCATATTTATCTGGGACCCAGCCGAAACTAGACACTGCATAGGATTTGAAGTCTACCATTAATTATTATTAGTCCCCGTCTAAGAAAATGTTTTTATCTTTCCCTGATAAATTTGAATCCGAACAAATCGAGTATAGATATTCCTTTCTGAAGTCTGTCCAGTTCTTCCGATTCGCGTTTCTTTTCGACTTCCATCTTCTGTTTTTCTCTTTCCTGCTTGGCAACCGCTTCTGATTCAAGCTTCTTCATTATGTCAGGAACCCTCTTAGTTTCTATTTCAGGGACTTCGGGTGTTTTTGGAGGTTCGATTTCTTTTGGCGGTTCGGGAATTTCAGGTTTCAGCTCAGGTTCTGCCTGAACTTCTGGCTCCTTTTTCTTCTCAATCTCCTTTGCAACAGCCGTCTTGACAGGCGCAACCTTTATAGGTTCCAATTTGATGTCTCCGACCTCTTTCAAAAGGTTGTCACGTTCTTTGTAGTATCTGTTTACTATTTTTGTAACCTCCTTGTAATCAGTTATGTCGTTCTTGCCCATCCATATCAATATTTTTCTCCTTTCCTCAATTGACTTTTTGGCCTCTTCTACCGTACCACCTTTCGCTTCGACAAGCTTTTTTACTATTCCACTTTCGCCTGTGTGGTTCCATGTATCGGTTGCAGGGTCCCACTGGAAAATGATATTCGTCTTTACTTCGCCTGTCTTTGCGTCAACGCTCTCCACTTCTGCAATTTCGCGTATGCGCCTGGCAGATTTGCCTCTTTCTCTGGCATGAATCATAATGACTATGACGTTCAGGCTTTCGATCAGCGTTGGCGAAAGTTCGATAGGAGGCGTGGTCAACCTCTTTATTACCGTCTCTACAGAACCTGCGTGGAATGTACTCATGCTAGGGTGACCAGAACTCATCCCTTGGAACATGACATAAGCTTCCTTGCCACGAGTCTCGCCTACAATGACATAGTCTGGGTTCTGCCTGAAACTTTGCTTAAGCAAATCGAAGAGAGATACGCCACCGTACTTCTCGCCTCCCGGCATCGGTAGACCAAATCCCGTTCTAGCAAGTGTAGGAACCCAATGTTCATTCGGTATCTTTAGCTCTCTCGTGTCCTCTATGCTGACTATTTTAGCTTCCGGAGGTATGAACATGCAGATAGTATTCATAAAGCTTGTTTTGCCCGTTGCAACGCCTCCCACTATCAGCATCGACGCTCCATGCTCGACTATGTACCAGAAATATGCGAGCAAGTCCGCAGAAGCCGTTTTCATCTTCATCTGGTCCACTGGCGAAAATGGTCTTTCGCTGAATTTCCTTATCGTGAATGTCGGACCCCGCGTGGCAACGTCGCCTGCAAGCGTGGCCGATACACGCGAACCGTCAGGCAGTGTGCCTTCTAGAACAGGTTCTGCATAGCTGACATACCGTCCTGTACGTTCGGATATCTTGACTATAAACTCCCTCAGATATTCAAGATCGTTGAAAACAATGTTTGTCTTTAATGAGCCGAATTTCCTGTGTACAACGTACATAGGCATACCAATGCCATCGCAGCTTATGTCCTCTATGTTAGGATCCTGAAGGAAAGGCTCTATCTCGTTGAACCCTACAAAATTCCTGTAGATGTAATACATTATTCTTGTGTAACGGTCTCCTTCTATATTCAGCTTGAATTCTTTTATTATCCTAGTTACCTGCTTTTCCAGATATTCCAGCAACTTCTTTTCATCTCTTACTGCACTCAGCTGAACATCGACAAGCTCTATTAGGGCTTCGGATATGTGTTTAAACAGCTTCTTTTCTTTCTCATCCAGTACAGGCTCTATGACATTGTATACAAGTTCCTTTTTTTCCTTGTCCCATTTTATGTTGGCATACGAAAAGGGTTCAATCAAAGGATATGTGACGTCGACCTGAGACGCATCCTTAAATTTGGGAAACTCGGCAACATGCGTAATCTTCTTTATTTTGAACCCGGGCAGGTTCAACTTAGTCTCAACTTCCTTCTTTTTTTTCTTTTCCATCTCGTCTACTATCTTCCTGTAAAGGGCGCCTCTCATACTTTTGACTTTATTAATGGTATTATCCATAATCGCACCGCAGGTTAACGCTTTCTTATATAAAGTATAGAAATAGGCCAAATTAAGCTCTGCGTTTTTTCTTTCCAGGACCCATGCCGCCGTACTTTTTCCTTACAGATTTTCCAGGTTTTGACACGTGCCTGAATCTGGCGCACGCAGGGCATAGGCGTATGCGTTTCTGCATTAGATGCACCATTCTCCTGTCCATCTGTTTAATTATTGAAGGATCAAGGCCAAGCCGTTTGATTTTTAAAAAAGTCTTATACCTAGGCACAAGTCGTCCGCATGCATCGCATTTTACCAACTTCTCTCTGCCGCGGCCTTTTGTGTGCTTATATTGCCTTTTATATGGTGCTGTACTTATTGGCATGTTCTCATCCAGTCTTTGAGAATAATATATTTAGGGATATTTATATCTGTCTCAGTTCTTACTAGTATCGGCTACCAATGAGCTTTTTGACTTTGCTGCTCAGCTTTACCATTGATGTACGGAGCTCTTCAACCTGTCCTTGCAAGTTAACGACCATTTGCTCGTTCTCTTTTATCATGCGCTCAAACTCTTCGGTCATTCTTTTATCCGAGTTGCCAGTTGTTTTTTCCAGTTTCTTTATATTCCTTTCTATTTCACTCTCGATCCTGTTTAATCTCTTTTTCAGTCTCGCAATTTCAACGAAACTTCTGTCTTTGGTTGCACTTAAATTTTTCTTTTTCGGGTTTTTCGCAGCCTTTTTCCTTTTAGATCCTTTAGACATTTTCGGTCTATTCCTCTTTGTAGAAACGGCTCGCTTGCTCATAATAAATAATTACTACAAAGCCAATATATAATTATACTGAATTAATTGAAGTGTGATCATGAAAGATGGTAAAAAAATCAAGGAGACCATACTGGATATGGTGGCTTTGTTGTGGCCTATTACGACTAAAGAGGTTTCAGAAAAGTTGGATGGGATGGATGTTAAAGAAGATGAAGTTCTTTCTCACTTCAAGGAGCTCGAGAAGGAGAAGAAGATTGTGGTTCGCGAGCATTCCGAAGGAGTTTTTGCCTGGCCGATAGAAGTTGACAGATTCATAAAGTCTTAACTTTTCCGGAAGAGATACCAGTCTACTGTCGGTCCTGACATAGGATCTTTTTTTTGCATCTCGATATAACATCTAGTCTTTTCATTGAGTTCATCCAATGATACTCCGAAACTTTTTGCATATCCTATTATAGGAAAAATGCTTCTGGCATCGAAAGGAAGTTTCCCGTGATCTAGCATGTCAAAGGCTATCGAATTCCTACTATCGTTAAAAAGTTCGACAAACTGCTCACCGAAAAGCGTTTCCTGGTGAGGGATGTCGCCGTTAGGCAATGTGACCCTGTAACAGGGTAATGGATCTGTGTAATCGACGAATTCTGGAAAAAGCTCTTCTCCAAAGAACTCCAAGTCAGGCGCAGTCATCAAGAAGTAACCGCCTTCCCGCATATTGTAAGAAAGCTTTTTCATCATGTTCAGCGCCATGTCATTAGGTTTTCCGGGATCATTTATGAAATATTGATATGTGTTCACAGCAATGGATAGGTCTCTGTTGCTGAGTTCGCCGTTTTCCAGATATTTCTGGATTAAACTTTTTCGGAATTCTACATTATCAAGTCCCTTCTCTAATGCATTTTTTCTTGCTATGCCAATTCCTACTGAAGAATGGTCTATGCCTACAACTTTCGCGTATTTTCTTGCATCCGCTATCCCTATAGCCAGTTCCCCTTTTCCACAGCCATCGTCAACAACAAACGGCCTTTCCACATCCTCGATGCATCTCATTGACATTTGCAAAAGTTCGTTAAAAGAATAAGCCCAATTGGTTGGAGTCAAGCCAGACCCGTCGGTAGAATATATACGGTCCCACATACCTGTCTCTGACATTAATCATACTTTGCCATGAATCTTTAAAAAGTTTATCAGGCAGATTTAAAAAACTTTATAATACTCCCGAGACTATTATAGTTAATGGTAAGTTCTATGAAAAACTATACCAAACCTTCATTCAAGTGCGAATCTGATTCTAGGGAAATAAAGCGACTGGCCAAGCGTATAGTCGGTAAAAAGAAAGGGCGCGCAGCTGTAAAATCGATATTCCTTTTTGTCCGGGACAATATTGACTACGATATTGCAGACGTTGTGGGAGCTAGAGGAGTTTTAAAAAGGAAACCAAGAAAGGCAGTATGCGTTGACAAGGCGAACCTTATGGTTGCGCTATGTAGGGCTTCGGGCATTCCAGCAAGATACATTTCGGCCGATGTTGTGCTTAAAACAAAAAAGGGACAATTACCAGTAAAGCACATGTATGCAGACGTTTTCTATGGCAAAAGGTGGAAAAGACTTGATCCGAGTTTTGGCAGATCATCAGTTCATTTCATAAAACCAAGCAAGTTCGATAAGGTAGATAACTTTAAACTAAAAACCAAAGAGACGAGGTTCGCTTCATTGCCTTGGTTCATACCGTCGATAACTTGGTTCATGTATAGATTGTTACCTTCAATGCTGAAAATAAAAACATTGGTTAGAGGAGGTGCGTAAGAATTATAACATACAAAGATTTTGATCCAAATATA
This sequence comes from uncultured archaeon, assembly GCA_964451045.1. Classification (GTDB taxonomy): domain Archaea; phylum Aenigmatarchaeota; class Aenigmatarchaeia; order CG10238-14; family SCSR01; genus CAYNTH01. The sequence goes on along the minus strand of CAYVFQ010000007.1, from coordinate 11,343 downwards.
GACAGAAGAAGTGTGGAAGAAACAATAAAAGATCAGAATAGGAAGATTAGGTATACTTGGAATCTTATATTCGACCATTCTCGCCTTATGAATCAGAAAATAAAAGAAGCTGGCCTTGGACGAGGAGATGTTGTCGATGCGGATTCGCTTAAACATGCATTAGAAAAAGGAGTTAGATTGACTAAAGAAGAGTTCGTGTATCAGATGCCGTCTTTACTTATGGATTATTTTTGGACTAATGGCTGGGAAGAATTATCAACTTCTGGAACTGGCACAGGAATACCTAAAAGAGTCTATTATGGTTGGGACGACTTCAAAAGATCGAAAGAACAGGGATTACTTGTTTTTAATGCTATGGGACTGCGTCCTGGTGATTATGTGCTCAATATGTTTTCACCTGATCCTAATTCATCTGGCCCATTGTCTCGCGATTGCGGTAGGTACGCGGATTTACATATGTATAGACCTCAACCAGGCATACCTTTGGAAGGCTTAGTAAGAAAACTTGAGAACGATAAGATGATAGAAATGCACGTAAAGAAACGCGGAGGGATTAGTCTATGGGCTCTGAACGATAAAATATACGAATACGGAAGAACCTTAGAAGAGCTAGGAAAAGATCCAAGAAAATTTGGAATCAAAAGCGCACTAACTTCTGGGTCCACCTATACTCCAGAAAAAAGACAGGATATTATGAATATATGGGGATTTGATGTCACAGACGCTATTGCCAGTACAGAAGGTAGTATATGGGGATACAATGTTACTAAACTTGAAGATGATGCTGATAATCCATCATGCGATGTCACTTTGGCTCACGTTCCCCAAAACAGAATTTTTTTGGCTCCTGTAGATCAAGAAAGTTATAACAATGGTGAAATTGAGTTTTTGAGTCCGGGAGAAAAAGGAATTGATCTTCAGTGTGCACTATACGATATTGGGGAGATGCCGCTTGTAGTTCCATGGGGAATTTCACATGGAGATGTCATAGCAGAGAAGGACGATGAATGCCCGTGTGGCAGAACATTTCAGACAATACAATGGCCCGTGTACAGAGAAGACGATATAATTCATTTGGCCGGGCAAAATGTGCACCCAGTGACAGGACCAGAAACTGCGATTTTTGATTTACATTTTCCATACTTAACAGGCGTTCATACAGCATTGCACTTACAATCAGGTCGTGAAGCTTTGCATTTGCCAGGCAAACCTGAATTAGTGAAACCATATCTGGGAATAAGAATAGAGACAAAAAAGGTTTTGTCAGAGACAGAGAAAGAGCAAATAATAAAGAAGGTAAAAACTAATGTAATTAGCAATCCTCCAGCGGAAAGCATTATCAATGCGGGTTCAGATTTCGAGGTCACATTCATTGAAAGAGAAAAAGATTTGTTTGAGGGTTGGGATATGTACCCCCAAGTTATAGGTTTCAATCAAAGACGTAGACAAGGAAAGCCACTAAAACTAATTAGGGGATAAAAACAAATTATTTTTATGGATAAGGGCCAATACAAAGGAAGTTATTTTTTAGAATTGCTCACATCGGGACAAATAAGAGTTGAAGAGGGTAGAATTAATTTTTTGAGCGAGAACTTTATACTCGTTCCTGTAAAGACCTTTCTAAGGATACGTAATATATTTTTAGAAAGTTTTGAAGATGGTGAGGAACGTTTTAAACGACTTGCCAAAACACAAGTAGGTGAAGCACTTAAGAGATATTCGAAAGTGATTGAGATAGAGAAACTACCGAGAAGCAAAGTTGAAGAGTTTGGCATAAAGGTGATGAACCTTCTTGGATTTGGAACGTACAAAATAATAAATTATAATGAAAAAGAAAAAAAGGTTACAATATCGTCAGACAATGTACCGACAGCAATTGAGTATAAGCTTATTTATGGAAAGAGCAAAAAACCAGTTAATTCTTTTATGTGTGGAATTTGGGAAGAAGCCTACAAAAGATTTTTTAGAGAAGAGGTGTATTGTAAGGAAACCAAATGTATTGCTTGCGGGGATGAGGAATGTATATTTGAAATAATGCCAGCTAATAAGTAGTTTATATTACAACTCCTTCCTCGGGCTTAGCAATTTTTATTCCACCTGCACGAATCTCAAATGGATGGACATTTTTGTCGTGTTTAGTGCTTCTCATTTTTATTATCTGTAGGCTTCTTGGCGTCTTGCCACCTCCATATTCAAACATACTCAACCTTATTATACTGTCAGTCAAGTATTCCTCGAATCCAAGTCTGCTGAGTGCCAGTTTGTCAGTTGTCGGCACTTCGGATACAAGTATGCTTGTGATACCCATGCTTCTGAGTCGCTTTGTAAGTTTGAACAGATTCCTTCGCAATTGCGAGGGCACAAGCTTCTCAAACGTAATACCAGTTTCCTTGATTTTTGGCATGTCCTTCGTTGTCATCAAGAGAATTGACACGCTGTCAATAACGAGTCTCTTCACATCCATTTTTATTGCTTTGTCAAAAATCATTTTTTCCAGTTCATCAAATGTCAGCGGCAGCACATCTATAAACTCGCACTTCTTATTCTTTATAAACGGTTCGAAGTCCATTCCTAATAATTTGCAGTCTCTTAGTACAGTCTCCGTCTCTTGCTCAACACTTATGTACAGGCCGGCTTCTCCCTGCTTCAGCCCGTTGAACAGAAACTGAGTAGCGAATATGGTTTTGCCTGTGCCGGTGGTTCCTGTAAGAAGGTTAGGGGATCCTTTGATAAGTCCGCCGTTGATCATCAAGTCAAAATCAGGTATTCCAATAGGGACCCTTTCAATTTTAGAAACGATGGCAAAATTTTCACTGCTAGAACTTTTGACACTTTTGCTAGAAGTCTTTTTATTCACCATAAGATTACTTTAGTTTTGGGTATAAATTAATCTTCCTTTCAGATTTAGATAATAATTTAAAATACTATACAATAAAGGGAGTATATGAGCCTGAAAGAGAAATTGAAAGAGATCCGTCCAAACGTATGGGAACTGCCTAAAACGGCGAAGGCAGGTATGAGCGTTCCTGCTCGTTTGTTCTTATCGAAAGAACTTCTTAACGATGTGGAAGAAGGCGCAATTGAACAAGTTGCGAATATCGCATTCTTGCCGGGCATCTATAAACATAGTATTGCATTGCCTGACATGCATTTTGGATACGGGTTTCCTATAGGCGGCGTGGCTGCGCTGGATTATGAAAAGGGAGGGCTCAGCCCGGGAGGTATAGGGTTTGATATCAATTGCGGGGTTAGAATGCTCAGGACAGATTTTATTTCTGACGATGTAAAGCCCAAACTGCAAGAACTACTTGACGCGATTTTCGAGAACGTGCCTTCTGGTCTAGGAAGCAAGGGTAAGGTAAGGCTCAGCCAACAACAGCTGAAGGAGTTGCTGGAAAGCGGTGCTAAGTGGGCTGTTGAGAACGGGTATGGAATGGAAAAGGACATACGGCATTTGGAAGAGGAAGGCTGTCTGAAGGGCGCTGATGCGAGCAAGGTTTCAGAGAAAGCACTTAAACGTGGCATGCCGCAAGTGGGCAGCCTTGGCGCAGGCAACCATTTCTTGGAAATACAGCAGGTCGACAAGATATACATGCCTGATATCGCAAAGGCGTTTGGCATCGAAAGGGAAGGCCAAGTGACAGTTATGATCCATACAGGATCACGGGGCCTTGGCCATCAGGTGTGCACGGATTATCTGCAGATATTGGAGCACGCTTTCCGTGACAAGATAAAGGAACTTCCTGACCGCGAACTTGTTTATGCGCCGGCCGGCACTAAAGAATGTGAAGACTATTTTGGCGCTATGGCTTGTGGTGCGAACTTCGCCTGGGCCAACAGACACATGATCATGCATTGGGTACGGGAAAGTATCTACAAAACGCTTGGAAAATCGGAAGCAGATGCGAATATAGACATTGTCTACGATGTTGCGCACAACATAGGTAAACTCGAGACGCATGTGATAGACGGAAAGAAAACAAAAGTATACATACACAGGAAGGGAGCGACGCGTGCATTCGGTCCGGAAACAGAGGGCCTGCCAACAGATTATAGATCAGTCGGGCAGCCCGTTCTAGTCCCGGGAAGCATGGGTACAGCCAGTTATATATTGGTGGGCACGAAGCAGGCGGAGAAGGAGACATTCAGTTCAGTCTGCCACGGGGCAGGGCGTACGCAGTCTAGGTCAAAAGCGCGCAGAATGTACAGGGGAGAAGAAGTGAAGAGAAGCCTTGGTACTAAAGGCATACTCGTCCGTTCGGCAAGCTGGAAAGTGCTAGCAGAGGAAGCGCCGGGAGTCTACAAGGACGTTGATGAAGTTGTCAAAGTTTGTGAAACAGCTGGCATAACAAAGACCGTTGCAAGGATGAGACCAATGGGGGTTGTGAAAGGCTAAACATCAACAATTACCTGCGCCCTCCATATACCATCCGATTTTTCAATCTCCATTTTATGGTAGGTTGCAGCCTTTACTTCTGTGCGCAACTCGTGCTTTTTTGGGTCTATCTTCTCCCCGTAGCAATCCGCGCTCAATGCCAATGCGCCTTCGTCGACTTTAACATTAAACTGTGAAAACACTATTTCTTCGGAACTTGACAAGAATATAAGTTCGCTTAGCCAGTTGAACATCAGGGATTTCAGATCATGGCCCTTAACCTCAACTGGTTTTTTTACTTCTGGTTCAATGCCCTTTGTGGCTACAATTATTTCGAACAGCGCTCTGGCGGAATTCGTGAAAAGCTCTTTCAAATCATGTCCATACGCAGCAAATGCCACATCAGCTGTGCTTATGTCCAGGAACTCAAACTTCTTCTTTTCTTTTTTGTCTGACATAAATAACAATATAATAAAAAAAAGGATATTTATTTAAGTTAGCTTGAAGATTACTTTTTCAATTAGATGACAACAAAATTCAAATTTAGAATGCTAATTACTCAATTTGAGATAGTTAAAAAAGAAACTTTTCTATGAAATATCAGGCATTTAAATATATTTTTGAATCATTAAATTAAAAGTAGGTAATGAATATGAGAACTATTGAGGCGCCCGCAGGCTTTAGAAAATTATTGGAAGAAAATGCCGAGTTTTTATACAATACAATCCCAGCTATAGGGAATGCTTCTAGAACATTGCTCGCTGCATATAGTGATCCTCTAGGCATATCTTCAGGATATAGAGACAGAGGATATGGTGAGGCAAGACAATTGATAGATCTTTTATCAGTAATGTCTGAAGATGAGACTATGTTAAGTGGCTATTTTCACGGTCTCTCTAAAAATCTTTCTTTTATGAGGGAATTTGCACCTGCAGCTGAAAAAGAAATAAAGATTATGAGTCGTATAAATGAAGAAAACCTTATGCCAATGAAAGAACTCATCTATGAAACTGTACCAAGCAAATTCGAAGAACGTGGAGGAAAGCTTATTCTATACCCAGACGAATTTGTGGAGATTTTGAATAATGCTAGTATTATATTGCAGTTCTATGAGATAGAAGCTGGACTTAGCTATCTAAGAAAAGGCGTATTCAATAACGGAGAAGATGTGGCTAGCTTAATTCAAAAGCAGATACCAGCACAAGACGCGTTTGGATACAATTGGGAAGCGTTTAATAAATCACTTAATCCAACAATAAATCCTTATGAAAGATCAATGTATAAAAAAGAAGCACATTGGAATCTACGTTCCTCAAATGAGTCTATCGACACGTTTGGACTAATTAATCTGGCAATAGCTGATGCACATACTGGTAGTGTAATAATTGATGCCCTTGAATCAGATGATCCGGTACAAGTATTAATTAATGATTATCCAGAAAAAGGAGTTAATGAATTGTTTTTCGACCCGAAAATAAATGGAGAGTTAAAGATTGGCATGAGAAACGATCTTAGTAAGGAAGTACATAGAGACACTATGTGTACTGCTAGCATGATAAGGAGAAGAGCCAATTTTGGGAAATACAAGAGATATATTAATAGACAGAAAAAGGCTCTAAAGATGAGAGAAGAAAAAACTCAAGGTGTTGTTTAGCTTTATTCTAAAGAACGTAGAATGCCTTTGTTTGTGATTCGAATCCTTTCGGAGCTAATATAGCTCTTCCACCATAGTATACAAAATCTATTTCAGGGTTCGGGGTAACAGACATCCTTGCCAGCAGTGAAAGGACTTCTGATTGAGACATATTTTCGATACAATATTCCCATGCTTCAAGTTCCGGTTTACTTGATAGCATTTCGTATAATACAATTCCCGCATCTTCCTTCATATCAGGAAGCTCGCTTATATAAAGGCCTCTCGATCTATCTAACATTTTTTCCAATTGTTTATATAAAAGATGCCCATTATCAGCTAAGAAGTCTTCCCAACTTGTTTCTTTCCATCCGTATACAACTTCAGTTCCCCACAACTCGAGTAGAAGCTCGTTTTTTTCCTTAGAAGGACGATAAACTTCTGAGTCTGCGAGCTCTGCAAATTTAACGATGGTTGGGTCATCTATTGTTATACTTGAATATTCTGTTGCAATTATAAGATCCCCGTTTCTTAGTTCTCTATAAGAAAGTATATCTTTTGGGTCTACACCAATATCTCTAAGGTGTTCTTCTAATAATCTTTTGTATATCTCTTCTGCAGTCGGTATTTTAGCCATTTGCATCCTTAATTTAATTACATAGAAATGCTTATAAAATTTTCTCCATTTTACAGCAGGAATTTAAGGGCTATTTCAAAAATGACAATTCCAGCAACGACATACACTACATGCTTCGGTCTAAGTTTTATTCTCTGTTCCCCCTCTTCCCCGTATCGTATAAGCCCGCCTGACCCGCTGGGCATATAAACCCTGTCTTTCTTTGCCATAATATCAACTATCTCTGCTAATATTTAAAAATGGGTGGCGTGCCGATCATAGCCCATCTTCTGTTTCGTTTTTCGCTTTGCGAAAAACTTAGGCAGCATTTGTCTAAGCGCTCTAACGCTTGCATCCCATCGGGACCGACTATCCGTTTCATCTTTTGCTATCTCAACTCAGCTTAAACTGTTACACAGTTTTGACTACATTGTTGGCGAGATAGAAAAGTTCCGTTTCTGATATACCCGAACGCTTCTCAGCGTGTTGCTACTCCACTTCTATCGAAGCTTTCACAACTCCCTCAGATGGATGGAACTTCCTCACCTGTCATTTGACTGGCAGGCGAAGCTACCTGACCAGCTCGCCAAGAATTTATTACTTGAGGTGGCTTATAAAGGTTACGTTTTTTAAAACAGAATTAAATATTATATTAATGAACGACATGAAAAGGACGAAATATTTGTTTTATGCAACGTTAGCAATATCGATTATTGGAGCAGTCGTTGTGAGCGGTTGTGTTAAACAGGGACCAGAAGTTTTGGTCGGCAATGAGACTCTTGAGGTTACGGTATTAACCCCAAACGGCTCCCCTCTGGGCAATATAGAAGTCGATTTATGGAAAAAGGATACTAGGGCAGGACCGCCCGATGCTAGCTTTGCGGTAACGGACGAAGACGGTATAATCGTATTCAACATCCCGGAAGGGGAGTATCAGATAGGATTTAATTTAGTTAATTTCCCAGAGAATTTGATTTACCCTGAAAAAGAGTCAGTTTTAGTGGAAAAGGGAATTGTAAGTAAAAAAACGATTACATTAGAGGTTAAAGAAGAATCTGGACCAGAGGAAAGGAAATTGGTTGCTTTGGGAGACAGCTTTACAAAAGCCAACAATCCATCTTCTGATTTGGTGGGGGACCACGAGGAATTTAGCTTTTCTACTGGCACAGAGATTAACAGCCTTTACCTGTATCTGAAAAGTGAAGGTGAAAACATAACTCCGGTCAATTTGGCAGAATCTGGAGCAACGAGCGGAAGTATTTTAGAAAGCCAAGTTCCCAACGTAGCAGGATTCCACCCGAAATACGTCACACTTTTGGCAGGCGGGGCTGACATTTTGGAAGGAGTTTCGGTCGGAGAATACGAGCAAAATTTGCAGGAAATTATCGGAGAAATTGAGTCCGACGATACGACTATTTTAATTGCAACAAACCCAAACGTCGCTATGATGAGGACGGCTTCTTATCCATCGTGCAATGAAGACACTCTTGGTTTAAACGTAGAAAGGATTACAGAAGAAAAACTTCAAAGTTTTAATCAGGTTGTCAAGGACATAGCAACGCAGCACGGTCTTGTCTTGGTTGATTTGTATGATACTCTTGGTCCATCTGACGTAAGTGATTACGATTGTTTGCATCCGAATATGGGCGGACAAGAAAAAGTTGCGCAAGCGTTCATAGAAGCTTTACCTTCTGTTTAAACTCAAGTTAAACAACTCTACGTATGGAAAAGCTTTAAATTATAACACTGTTATAAAATAATAATGAACGTAGAAAATATCCGCGCTGATTTTCCTATACTTAAAGAAAAGCTGAAAGGCAAACCAATTGTATATTTTGACAATGCTTGCATGTCATTGAGGCCTAAGCAAGTCGTTGATAAGATGAACGAATATTATTTCAAATACCCAGGATGCGCCGGGCGCAGCATACACAAGATTGGGGAGATGGTAACGGAAAATTACGAAGCTGCGAGAAAGGCAGTTGCAAAGTTCGTTAACGCAAAGGAGGAGAAAGAGATAGTTTTCACAAGGAATACAACTGAGGGGATAAACCTTGTTGCCAATTCATTCGATTTTAACAAAGGCGATACTGTTATTACAAGTGACCGCGAGCACAATTCCAACCTGCTTCCCTGGCAACTGCTTGAAAAAAGAAAGGGAATAAATCACGAGGTCGTGTTCTCGGCCCCGGACACTACTTTTGACTTGGAGGAGTTCAAGAGGAAAGTCGAAAACGTTGGCAACAAGTTGAAGCTGGTGTCTATTGTACATACGTCGAATTTGGACGGATATACGCTGCCGCTTAAAGATATCATAGATGTTACGCATAAAGCGGGCGCGTTGGTTCTTGTTGACGGCGCGCAGAGCGTGCCGCACAAAAAAATCGACGTGCGCAAGCTGGACATAGACTTCCTCGCATTTTCAGGCCATAAAATGATGGGCCCAAGCGGCATAGGCGCCCTTTACGGTAAATATGAACTTTTGGAAAAACTGCAACCGTTCTTGATAGGTGGGGATACAGTGAAGGACACGACCTACGACACATGCGTCATGCTTAACCCGCCAGAGAAATTCGAGGCAGGCTTGCAGAACTATGCCGGAGCCATCGGGCTTGCTGAAGCTACAAAATACTTGGAGAAGGTAGGCCTTGACAAAGTAGGACTTCACGAGACGAAGCTGAATGAGATTATAACTGACGGGATAAAAGACATAAAAGGGCTGAAAATACTTGGGCCGACCGATCCGAAATTGAGAAGCAGCATAATATCCTTCAATATAGAAGGCATGTTCCCGCACGACATAGCGATAATGCTGGATGATACTGCAAACATAATGATACGTTCGGGTGCACATTGTGTCCATTCGTGGTTCAATGCGCATGCCATACGCGGATCAGCGCGTGCATCACTTTACCTTTACAACACAGAGGAGGAAGCGAAGCTGTTCGTGGATACACTCAAGAAAGTCGCAGAATTGGTCAGGTGACGAACGCTTATAAATGACAAATTAGAAATAAAGACTAACGAATTCGTGATTTGAATGGAAGACAAAAAATCTGAGGAAATTGTTATAAAACTTCCTAAAGTTCCTAAGCTCTCGAAGAAGATATGGATGTATTTAACTATCTTGTTCCTTTTCATATCGGTGACACTGGTTTTAGAACCGGGAATTACCAGTAATTTTTGTGTAGTAGGTTGCTCATACGAAGACGCCACTAATGCCGCCGTAGCCTGGATAGAGAATTATTATAAAAACATGGGAGTCGATACAACGGTTACGCTCTTAAGCTCCAGTTACGATCCGAACTCTGGGTTAATTGAATTCATGATTGAAACATCAAGTTCTCAGGGAACACAGGAACAAACGTTGTATGTTACTAAAGACGGCAAGTTTTTCGTGCCGCAGATAATATCGACTGAGATAACTGCTGGATCTAATCAAGGCACACAAGAGGAGACTGTCGAAGTTCCTAAATCCGACAAGCCTGAAGTAGACCTTTACGTTATGTCATATTGCCCTTATGGAAACATAGCTGAAGAAGCGATGAAACCAGTGGTCGACCTCTTGGGAGACAAATTCGACATAAACATACACTACATAGTTTCTATTTCGGGTGACACAATAAGCTCTTTGCATGGGACCGAGGAAGCTAATCAGGACATGAGGGAAGCTTGCATACAAAGGGATTACAGCACAGGCGTCTTTTGGGACTTCATTAATTATACGAACAATGAATGCACGTTGGACGATATAGCGACATGCTGGGAGGAGGCAGCGGATGCTGTAGGGATAGATAAAGATTCAGTGAAGGAATGCTTTGAATCAGAAGGAATGTCGTTAATGCAGGCTGACAATGCACTTACTCAGGAAAATGGAATCAGCGGTTCACCTACTTTAATGATAAACGGCGTGAGAGTCAGCGTCGCTAGAACACCTGACTCGTACAAACAGGCAATATGCGATGCCTTCAATACGGCGCCTGAAGAATGTTCCCAACAACTTTCTGGGAGCACTGGAAGCTCTGCTGCTACAGGCAATTGCTAAATAGTGGTATAACATGATATGTTTGGTAGCACTTTTCATCTTCGGCGTGCTGGGCATATTCTCCGCGCGCTACAGAGCTTTGGCCAGGGAAGCTTTCCGTTGTGTTTTCTTGCGAATGACTTTTAGGCCATGTGAAACGCAGCTTGACCAGAGAATAAAGTCCAAGATGACCTCGAGGCTTCTTACGAAGAGCCCGCGAATGGCAAAGTTCGTCTATAAGCGCTTCGAGCTCCTGTCATGGATATTCACAATACTGCTGCTATCAAGCATGCTCTATTCCTTGTACGGGCTCTACAACCTCTATATATACGGTACATGTGATCCGAATGGCGGCAACTGCCTGTTTGATATAGGAGCGCCGGCATGCGGCTGCGAAAACCTTTGCCTTTGCGAGTCGGGAACATGCGAATCTCCTGATTACGCTGCATGCGAAGGAAATTGTAATTGCCAGAAGGAAATATGCAGTGGATAAAAAATAAATACATGCAAAATCGAGTGTTAAAAATGAACAGAAAACAGAAGAGTCAGTTGGCGGTCGCAGTAGTTATAGCAGTTGCGATAGCCGTAGTGTACTTTATAGGTGCGCCAGTTTTAGGTAAGTATGTTAGTCTGCGGTCTGACAATATCTATGATAACAGCACTGGAAGGGTTCTTGCACAGTGTCTGACAGAAAA
>CAYVFQ010000006.1:0-18938 GCA_964451045.1 uncultured archaeon | reverse complement strand
GAACGATACTCAGCATCTTCTCGGATCTCTCAAGGTTATGAGACGTATCCTTACCCTCTTTCGCAAACTCAATAGCAGAAACCACTTCCTTCTCCCTGATGTCAAGAGCGACTTCGACTTTGCTGTCACCCGTTGATATGAACAGCTTGACGCTGTCTGTAATCCTTTCGACTGTGGAATATGGCTGGGCATAGGCAAGCTGCGGCATCATTATCATACATGCCATGAAAACAAGAACAAACAGATAACGCATACTAATAATTATGTGTGGAGTTGGATAAAAACTTTGTTAAACCATTTTCGTATATTTGAAACTGATCATCAATTGGCCGAATCAATTAGGAAAACCGATCTAGTGCCTTGCGAGTTTATGAGAGAGCTCGGGCAAGGCCACAAATTATAATTATTCTTAAACTATCCGTTACTTCACAATTCGTTCAATCTTCTAGCGAGTTCCTCAAAGGAATAATGCCATCCATCTAGTCTTTTGGTGTTTTTATAAAAGCTCTCGATAAAAACTGTTCGAGGAGGTTCGGGCAGACTGCCGATGAGTTCAGAAGATACTTTGACAGTGGACCCTGGGCCGTATTCTACATCAGTCATCTCGTTCCTCCATGCAGTGTCTCCAGTGATCGCGCATTTCTCATATCCCATAAGGTCTCCTGCCTTGTTTTCAGCGATTTTCTTATAATAGTGAGTATCTATGAGAGGAGCTAATATGTAATAAAGCAACTTGAATCTCGTCTCCACAAGATGGGTCCCCATCCTTATCCAGCGACTTCCTGGCATCCATATTACAGTCCTTTCACCAAAATCATACGTCTTCTTATTGAATTTTCCTAAAGTATCCGTTAGGGTGTATTCCAGTGATTTTTCATCACCCTTTCGTATGATACCCAGTGTCAGCTTGTTTATCAAAGAATAAGGTTCCTTCATTTTAGGGACATCTTTTTTCTCGTTCCCATTCACACCTACATTGATTATGTTGTGTTTCTCTTCGTCATCCATGATTCGAATTATCCTATTGAATATTTAAATCAATTTCAGCCAAAAGGACCAGAAAAACAACCTAGTGCTTTATGAATTTGATCGAGGACCCGAGGCAAGCTACATGAAATATATTTATTAATTACCAGCGCAATGACTATATCTATCGGTGGTAAGAAATGCCAAAAACAAGAGAGACTCCGATAATAAAGTCAAAAGGTATCACTAAGAAATTCGGGGACTTCACGGCGGTCAACAATGTCGACCTGTCCATAAGAAAGGGCGAGATATTCGGCCTGCTCGGACCGAACGGCGCGGGCAAGACAACACTGATATCAATGCTCTGCACAATACTGACTCCTACTTCCGGCTCTGCCAGCATAAACGGATACGATGTTGTAAAAGATCCTTCCGCTGTAAGGAAGAGCATAGGAATAGTGTTCCAAGACCCGAGCCTCGACGACAGGCTAACCGGGTGGGAGAACCTGGAGATGCACGCGATGCTCTACAACATAGATAAAAAGACGAGAAAGTCTCGCATAAAGGAAGTGCTGGATATAGTTGAGCTGAGCAATAAGGCTGACGATTTTGTCAGGACTTATTCCGGCGGAATGCGTAGGCGCTTGGAAATAGCAAGGGGCTTGGTGCACCATCCAAAGATCCTTTTCCTCGACGAACCCACGCTGGGGCTTGACCCGCAGACAAGGGAACACGTATGGAATTACATCAAGAAGTTGGCCAAGAAGAAAAGTATAACCATTGTGATGACGACACACTACATGGAGGAAGCGGACGCGCTCTGCGGCAGGATCGCGATAATAGACCACGGGAAGAAAATAGTTATCAACACTCCGGAAAACCTGAAGGCGAGCATAGGCAAGGAGACGATCACGCTGAAAGTCCCGAAGAACGGGAATTCGAAGACAAAGGAGAAGATAGCGAAGGCGTTCCCGAACGCAAGCGAGCTGGATGGGAACATATTCATACCCGTGAAAAGCGCGGAGAGGGAAATGAAGTTTGTCTACGAGAAGGCGAAGAAAGCGGAAATAAAGTTCACCGAGCTCGGTATGAGGAAGCCGACGCTGAACGACGTTTTCCTGAGTCTGACAGGCAGGGAAATCAGGGAAGAGAATGCAGATGGAAAGGAGAGGATGAGGCGCCACATGAAGCTGAGAGGCAGAGTAAGGTGAAATGACAATGTCAAAATATGATGTTATGCAGCACGAAGCAATGGGCATATACACTGTATGGCTCAGGGAATTCAAGAGATTCTACAGGGACAGGGCCAGGCTGCTGAGCTCCATGATCAGGCCGCTGATGTGGCTACTGATAATGGGACTCGGGATAGGTGGGTCGATGAGGTTCTCCGGCATGGACATAGATTACCTGCCTTTCATAACTCCCGGCATAATAGGGATGAGCATACTCTTCACGTCGCTGTTCTCAGGAGTATCTGTCATATGGGACAGGGAATTCGGCTTCCTGAAGGAGATGCTGGTCGCGCCGATATCAAGGGTGTCCATAGTCGTGGGCAAGGCGCTCGGAGGTGCAACAGCTTCAGTAGTACAATCGATAGTTATTCTCATAGTAGCCTCTCTGCTCGGAGTCCAGATAGCACCTCACTCTGTTATCTGGGTGCTAGCGATGACCGTAGTGATTTCGATTGGCTTCGTTTCCCTTGGCGTAGCCATAGCCTCCATGATGGACACTATGGAAGGGTTCAGTGTGATCATGAACTTCCTTGTCATGCCGATGTTCATGCTGAGCGGAGCACTGTTCCCGATAAGCAACCTTCCGGGCAGCGTGTCGTGGATTATGTACGTAAACCCGATGAGTTACGCTGTGGAAGTGCTAAGATTCATAATGATGGGCACAGCTTCGATGAATACATCTATAAGCTTCGGCTTTGTTTTCTTGTTCTCGGCATTGATGGCTGTGGCGTCTTCCATCATTTTTGGCAGAAGAAAATAGATGAAGTCGCTGTTTGCCGATTCTAACTATATGTCAATAAATTCAAGCATATTTCTGCATTTCGTGCAATACGGCACATTATCTCTTACCATTATGTCGGATAGGTCCAGCTTTCCGTGTTTCGAACAAAAACATCTAATCCTCATACTACCGCCCTATCTTCATCTTTTTATGGGGCTCTTCACAACAACTCTGTAGTATTTTGTTTCCCCAGCTGTGAGGCTTTCTCTTGTAATCTCCACAACATCTCCCACTTTCGCTCCAATCTCCATGGCGGCAGGGTCCCTGACTCGCAACCTTGGCAGTTGTCGGAGTTTGATAGAATATCTTTCGAGAAGATTCTGTTTTTCTTTATCACTTATGATTCTATGCTTAGGTACAAGTTTGTGCCTGAATACAGACATCCCTTCTCTTAGTCCGAGGTTCTTTGAATAAATTCTGGTCTTTTTCAATGAGAGATTTGCAGCGAGCCTTTCTACTATTTCACTCTTTTTTCCAGATGCCAAAACTCTTTCTATCCTGCAGATTTTTCTGAGACTGTTTATGGAGAGTTGACTGAACATTTTCATTTTTCTATTCTTCACAGATACGATTTTGCCACACCTCTATTCAGAAAGACTCAAAAACGACTTTACATCGCTCGCAGAAAACGATTTTACACCATTGGGAGTCTATCTGATACTATTTTAGTTTTCGGGAATAAAAGTGTTATCCTATGTATTCCGGTTTTTTCTTCAATTTCAACTTTGTTTTCTTTGGTTCCGGAAACCTCACTCCGCAATTCAGGCATACAAACTTGTCTTTTACTGGCCTGATAGCCGTACTTCCGCAAATCGGGCAGAAATGCTTTTCCACGACTATCTTTTTCTTATTATTTTTCATTTTAAGCACGTTCGACAGCGGTCTAGTCCTTTCTAAAGCTCCTTCTTAGTTTGCTCAGGCATGACTTGCAAACGATTAAAAAGCGATACTTCCTATGCTGGGATTTCAGCTGGTAGGTCTGACCCCTTTTTTGGCAGAAATCACAAGTTCCGTTCGCGTGTCCTTCCGTTACTTTAATTTTTTTGATTCCTCTCATTCTCATCGCTATATAACTAATATGGTTTTCTTTTGATTTAATTCTGCTCCATAGATAACTATTTATCTTCGATTTTGAAGAATTTACACATACAATAGATACTACTTCTAGTAAGTCGTTGTATAGATTAAGAAAAGGTGAATAAATGGCATTCAGAGAACGCAGAGGCGGATTCAGAAGAGATTTTGACAGGCCACGCGAGATGCACAAGGCGACTTGCGCAGATTGCGGAGCAGAATGCGAAGTCCCGTTCAAGCCGACCGAAGGCAGACCCGTATACTGCAAAGAGTGTTACTCAAAGCACAAGAAATATTGAGAAGTGGCAGCAATGCCCGTAGTTTAATAGATTTTTTATTTTTTTCATTTTATTTTTGCAAGTACTTTCAACAACCTGTGACATTCCTAAAAATCCATAATTATGCGACAGAACCAAGATTTCTATACTGCAGAAATTCCTAATAGTCAAGAGATAAAGAAGATTTGTAGTTAAGTCCGAGGTCCAGTCCTTCAATACTTAATCCCGAAGGAAAAAGCATCTAGAGACTAAATTCCCCCTTAACTACAATAAAAACTACGGCCGGACCCCTTATAAAACTATCTATTCTGGACGAACTTCGTAAGTCCAGGCTTGATCGCGTCCGTGTCGATGATCGCTATCTCCTTGTTTACCGGCAGCGACACATTGAATACGGGTATGCCGTCCACCCACGCGCTTTTAATCCCTCGGTGAGAATGGCCGTGGATCACCAAGTCAGGCTTCTGGCGTATCAAGACGTTCTCGTACACGTTCCATCCCATGCTCGAGTAGAACCTCGGGTTCTCGCCTTCCAGCGTGCGGTACGTGGGACTGTAATGCATAAGCACTATCTTGAAGTCCGCCCTCATATTTTTTAGGTGCCGTTCGACCATTTCAATACGTCTTGTGTACACGCTCTCTATGTTCGGCACGTTTGCACGCTGCCACGGTGTAGGCACCTCAAGGCTGCCTGTTGTCCCGACTATCCCAACTACCGTGTCGCGGCTGGCCCCAGGCAGGTTCACGTTGATCGTTATGCTCTGGTCGTCCAGGAAAGTTATGTTGCGTATCTGCTGCTTGATGCTTTCGCGCTTCTCCGAGTACTCGTTGTTACCGAAGCATGCGATTATAGGGCACATGACTTTCCCGAACATGGCATTGCTTACCTTCTCATATTCCTGCGATTCTCCCCTGTGGACCATGTCGCCAGCTATAAGAAACAGGTTGGGCTTTGTATCGAGCGAGTCAAGCGCATCTATCGATTTCAAAAAACTGTCGAAATGCCTGGGCGCGTGGACGTCGGAAGTAGCAGCTATTATCAATCTCAAGACCTCTAATAACTTAATTTAAAGACGGAAATATAAAAAAACAGGATGGACCGACCGGGACTTGAACCCGGAGCCTCCACGTTGCGAACGTGGCGATCTGCCATTGATCTATCGGCCCATATCTAACTCTTGTAAGTATACTATAAATAATATTTACTCCGAAGCGATGGAGACTTGTGCTTATACTCACGGTCGCGCACTTCTCAACAGACCTGACCTTGCATGCAATTCTTGTATCCCTCATGACAATGATCTTTCTGTAAAAACTCGCTGCCTTCAGATTTTTACAACTTAAAACTTTAAGTAAGGATTAGTCTAAATAAACTAGTAAGGGCCAGTAGCTTAGTTTGGTTGGAGCACCTGACTGATAATCAGGCGGTCGAGAGTTCAAATCTCTCCTGGCCCATTACCTTTAAAAACACAGACAATATATTAACTTAAAGTCCAGTCGGATAATAAACGCTCCCGTCGTCTAGTCCGGTCAAGGATCTCGGGCTTTCGAGTGCTTATGCTAAGAAAGCGTTGAGCCGCACGGTAAGAAACGCCGCACGGCCATGACAGAACGAAGATACCCGATGGCACGGGTTCAAATCCCGTCGGGAGCATTATACTGTAACAACGACTCCCTAGAAAATGAGTCGTAAACTGCTTCTAGCGGGTGATATACGCGTAGTTATAACAATATTCCATTACAATTCCTATTGTGGGATTTGTAATTGAACAATAGATTATGATATAATAAAAACATACCAATAATGAAGTATTTAAATATCAAAGTTGAAAAGAATGATTATAAAATGAATAAAATGGAAAAAGTTGATTGTGATGATAATACCCTATATACAGTCACATAAGATGAATGAAAGTCTAAAGTTGCTTTATAAAAACAAGAAGCCGCCATCGTTCAGAAATGTTGCTCCAACACTAACTCTATTAGGATTTATGGATAAAGAAGGTAATTTAACTCCTATTGGTAACATATACACCGAGGCTCTGATTAGAAATGATATTGAAAAAGCCCGTAGTACTTTATCTAAAATTATTAAGGACATAGAACTATTTGATTATTTAATTAAAAAATTAGAAGCTACTGGAAAATTAACTATCGTGGAAATAGGAAATATCGTTAAAGATAAGTATGGTAAAAAATGGAAAACTGCATCGACAAAGACCTATGGAAAATCATGTGCATCGTTGATATCTTTCAGTGGCAATGGGTATCTAGTTGGTGATACTTTATTGTTGGAAGGCGAAGCGGGTAGCATAGAAGAATACCCGATTCCATCAGCATCATATAATGATATTGTACGGTCTTTACGAGGTTTAAACAGATTAGGTACAACGTCCAATAAAAAATTAAGCATTGAAACTGGTATACATGAAAGAAAACTTCCGGGAATACTAGCTGTCGCAGATGCATTAAACCTTGTTAACAGATTCTCTAGGTCTACCCATGGTATAAACGAAAATGGTGAAAGATTAATAGATCCATCATTGACAGCTCTTGAACGTAAAGATATTTTTACTACAATTATGCTTGAGAGTAAATATCTTCCACTTATACAGAGCTTTGATGGTAAACTTGTTACTCAGATAAATTTAGGTAAAAAGATTGGACACGATTTGAAAAAATCTTGGTCTGAGAGTACCACAAAAGACGCTGGAAAAAAAATCTGGAACTTGTTAAAAAATACAACTCTGTTAGAAGGTTCGAAAAAGAAATGGAAATTGGTCATAAAGAGAAAAGAAGTATCTGAAAAGAAATCAAATATAATCGAATCCCCAAAACTATGGAAACATTTGGGTGCAATCGAAGTAGCTATAACTAATAGAGATGATAACACATTCACAGAAAACTTGAATAAACTTAAAGAGTTTACCATTGTTCCAAAAAATATTTTGGATTTAATTGAATATCATTATCTTTCATTCAAAGAAGCAGAAAATAGTGATCCAAATATTATCTTAAAAGATATAGAGTTTTTAGAAAACGAAATACGAAAAAATTTAGGTAAAGACAAAGCTTGATGAGTGAATATGAAAGAATTAACTGAACTTTTTTGGGGAGAAAACGATCCTATCATAACTGCATTTTGGGAAATTTTTGTTAATCGAATTGATTTTGATTATGATGAAATATTGAATCTAAAAATTAGTGAATATAATACTTCGTTAGGGAATAACAAGAAGGAAAATCTATTGGCCGGGTTTACAGTATTACATCTCTTCGATAAAATTTTAGAAAAGTACCCGAATGACCCATCCGGAGTTATAACTAAATCTGCACACGTCTGTGAAGCTATACGAAATTATTTTTATTACTTAAATAAGTGGAAAATCCCGAATACGGGATTTGATCTACAGTGTTTGAAATTAAGAAATGTAATCAAAGATGAATATCATCCATTTATATATGCAATGATTTCGACTTACACCCTTAGAAACAAATTTGAAGGAACTCATCTAAAACCAAATAAGCTGAAAATTTATGAGGCGAAACTTTCTATCTCAAACATTTTCTGGATTATAGTTAATTTCTATAGGTGTCTAGGGTTTGGTTCAAAAATCACTGATTCTCTCCTAAGTGCCTCATTTGAAAAGATGAATCTAGTACTAAGAGAAGAAATATTTGACATATCAAAATTATATAAAATCGATTCTACAATAGACAGAATTCTTATTATTGTGAAAAACATGGAAGTGGAGAATATAGATCAAATAATATCTATAATGAAAGATTTCGGATGTAAGAAAATTCCAAGTAAAAGAGTAATTTCATCTACTTTGAATCATAAGCAATATAAACATCTATTCAATAAAAACAATGGAATTAAACTTACACGTGGTTCTGGAATCGATCATTATAATAAAACAATAAAAAAATGGAACTCTCATTTTAGTGACAAGAATTGATCTTCTCCAATAGATCCATTTGATCATCTAAATCAACTTAATAATTCAGTTCATTATTTACACTGACAACATGTACGCGATAGAATCCCAAATGGAAGACATGACAAACAAGTCGACTGTCAGGAGTTTGGTTTACCGTTTACTTGGTAGAATGAGAATTGAAGCAGGCGTTCCTGGACATAAATCAGCAGAAGCGATCCTTGAAAACGTAAGTCCACTCTACTATAGGAATCCGATAAATGAAGAGGCGGTAGCAGCTGCAGTGGTTGTGCTGACAGGATACAATGGCCTAATGGGAGATGGCGTGAGTTACTGTGAATGGCAGGATTTCGTTAGTAAGAGGTTCTTTGAGAAACCCGCTAATTCCGAATCTTGGATTAAAAAAGAGATCGACGACGTAAGGAAGGATATGAAAGCTTTGAATATGAAGGTCCCTTCTGAGGAAGACGTATTGTATGCCATGGTTCGCAGAATGGGTTACGAGTTGACCGGGGTTGGCATTTCTGATTGATTCAGTGATGCATAGGACGTCTTTCAAGCTTTTACTCGTCGGGAGCATTTCACATTAAAAGGAGGGAAAGATGATGAAGTTTGATAAAAAGGCAGGTGTAATCGGGGGAGTTGTTGGAGCATTGTCAGGAGTGCTATCAGGAGTGCTAAGGAGTTCAATGGGTTTTAGTCTGGCAGAAACGATAGTCGTGATAGCCGTTGTTGGCATTATTGCAGGGACAGCCATACATATCCTTTGGAAATGATGCAGGCCACTTCAAGTTTATAAACATGGCTCACTAAAAATAATCAAGATAGCATGGTTGTAGGCCAGACATACCCTTACGAATGGAGGACATTCAAGTCCGGCTCAAGCGAGTCTTCCGATACTTATGGCGGTTCTTCTGCAGCAGCGCTGATAGCGTTCATACCAAGTGCGATAATCTTTTCAATAGGCATTTGGATGCTTATGCAGGGAAGTGCATTGACAGGGTCACTGGTCATAGCTTCTGGGATAGTGTTGTGGGCGCTCATATCGTCAGCAATAAAGATAAACAACCAGTGGGAAGAGGCGATAATTCTCAAATTCGGAAAGTACAAAAGGACTGTCGGGCCCGGACTGTTCTTCAAGTGGCCGATACTCGAGACGTATGTGAGAAGGGACAAGAGGATACGCACGCTGGACATCCCGCAGCAGCAGGTGATAACGAGGGACAACATTTCGGTGGGCATAGATGCGGTCGTCTTCCTCAAGGTGATGGACACGAGGAAAACCATTGTGGAGATACAGGATTTCGTCTATAGCGTCAAGCAGTATGCGCAGACAACTTTGCGAAACGTGATAGGTCAGAAGGACCTGGACGAGCTGCTGTCGAAGAGAGAGGAGATTGCAGAGGAGATAAAGAAAGTCGTGGACGAGGTTACGGACGAGTGGGGGGTGGACATCATTTCAGTGGAGCTGCAGGACATAACCCTGCCGGAAGACATGAAGCGCGTGATGGCAAGGCAGGCAGAGGCCGAGCGCGAGAAGCGTGGGGTCATCATCGCATCGGAAGGCGAGCTGGAAGCTGCGCAGAATTTGAGGAAAGCGTCGGACGAGCTTGCGAAATCAAAATATTCCTATGCTTTGCGCCAATTGCAGACCATCTCTGATGTCAGCCAGGATCAGAGCAACACAATAATATTTGCGCCGACAGAGGCCTTGGACAGCCCGGTACTGTCGTCTGGTGTAAGTGCGAAGGTCCCCAAGCCAAAGAAATAATTTATTTAGTACCGTTTTCTAATCTTATTATATGCTTATACTTGACACTGCGACTGTACTGAAGAAGACACTAGGTTTGATATATTTCATCCTTGGCGGCATATTGGTTTTTCTGGCCTTCAACCTGCC
Source organism: uncultured archaeon (assembly GCA_964451045.1). Taxonomy (GTDB): domain Archaea; phylum Aenigmatarchaeota; class Aenigmatarchaeia; order CG10238-14; family SCSR01; genus CAYNTH01. Next base: position 8,766 of record CAYVFQ010000006.1, on the reverse strand, counting down.
GCAAAGTTTGCTGGAGAACACAGGCCTGCTCTACGTGATTCCCATGATGTGCTTTCTGGTCGCAGTCTCCCTGATGATAGAGGGGTATTTCAAACTGACGGAAAGCGACAAGCTGAAGTGGTAGACCTTTTAAATCGCTGAGTCCTAAAATAGAAACATGACAAAGTTCGTTACCGACGTTTTTCCAGAGGAAGAGGCAAACGTTATAGTTTTTGGAGTAGACTGTCCTGAGTCATTGCGGGAAGCGAGCCAGCTTGTCGAGCCGTTTGACATCGTCGAAGAGAGGAATTTGCTTGAGAACGCAAAGATATTCGATGCTGGCGATGTGAAGCTGGAGGAAGTTGAGGTGAAGGCGAGAGAAGCGGTGTCAAAGGGAAAGCTGCCGCTGTTGCTTTCGAAAGAGCACACGACCACGCTCTACGCGATGAAGTCCATGCCCAAAGCCAAGCTTGTCGTGTTCGATGCCCATGCTGACGTGAAGGATGAATACGAGGGATCGAAGTTCAGCCACGCGTGCTGGCTGCGAAGGTGGTGCGAGCTGGACAAAGGGAATTGCGAAAGAGTTACCGTTGTCGGCGTGCGGTCGGGTGATGAAGAGGAACTGAAATTTTTAAGATTGAACAACGTGATGTATTTTACCTCTGATAAAGTTAAAGATGATTTGGAAGGCATCAAGGAACGCCTGCAGGAATTCGTCGGCGGCTCGGAAGTTTATGTCAGCGTAGACATGGACGTTTTTGACCCGTCTATCGCGCCTTCTGTGAAGTATCCGGAACCCGGAGGCATATTATATAGAGAATTTGTCGGCTTGCTGGAATTTTTAAAAGATGCAAAACTCGTGGGGCTGGACTGCGTTGAGATACGGCCGCTCGGCTCGAACAGGATAACAGAGTTTCTGGCAATGAAAGCGGTTTTCAAACTTTTGGGAATTGTGAAAACTCAAATGCTTTAACCTGCTCATCACTATTTTTTACTATATCAACGTCGCAGTGTTCAGATATTTCTAGAGGTTTTGTGTTTCCTATCTAAATTTCAATCGGTTCGATCAATGTTCCGACATGCTTCCCAACCAGAGAATTGTAAATATTTCCTTCTTTAGTCGCGTCAACTATCTGGCATCTGGTTCCACTCATCCCCAGAAGTTCCAATTTCTTGATTTTCCCAATCAGTCCTTCCGTCTTGTCTCGTTTGTCGATATCGATATTCAAATCTTTGCATGATTTCACTACTTCTAGTTTTCTAGCATTTCTGTGGATTTTAGGGTTTTTATCACATACTGAAACGTCCATATACATTATTGCCTCATCAGCTCTTAGCAGAAGCCCGGGATATAGAACGCAATCATCACCCGATATGATATCATATCCAGTTGGTACGCTATCAACAACGGTTCCCCAAGAAACCGGTATAGCTCCGCTATCAAGTGTTTTTCTGACATCCCTGATATACCTACTAACCTCAAAAATTTTCAATTTTCCATTCCATTTGCATGTTTTTGCAGCATCAATTTGTTCTATAGGCAGCCCCTCTTCCCTAAAATTTTCTACTATCATATCACTAAAGAATTTACAATATTTTCTCACCTCAGGCACAATGCCGATAAAACCGACTGCATCATGACCATATTGTTTTACACCATGTGAAATTACCAAGCTATAATCTCTATTTTTGGAAAGATAGTTCCAAGCATCTGACAGTTCTTTAGCGTATCTTCTTAGTTCACTAGTATTTCTTACGTACAGTTCAGGGCTGTCCATTAGGTTTTCTATACTCTGAGGTTTTACTTCACCGTAAGCAAGAGAAGATCCTCCAAATTTTATAACCTGAACAAGTTTTTCCATGAAACTATAATCTGTAGAAACAATTAAAAACTTAATCATAGGACGAGACAATTGCGATGCGGCGTCGTGGATTAATAAAATACAAAGCTTAAATAATGCTCATCGACAATATCAAAATTGTCAAAGCATGCGGGGGTCCGATAGTCTGGTCAATTCGGCAGGATTGAGGTTCCTGTGGATTAGTTCCTACGTGGGTTCGAATCCCACCTCCCGCATTGAGTGAGTTGATGAACATCTCAGTAAAGGATAGGAATGAGATTTCCTTTTGCGGTATTTCCTGTGGCAAATGCATTAAAGGAAAGGGGGAAGCAAAGGAGAAAGCTGAGCAGATTTTGAAAGACATGGAAGAATCGGAGCTGGACCGATGGCAACAGCATGAGCCGAAGCAAGAACCGTTTAATTACGATGACTTGAAAAAGGGGTTAAGATGGCTGGCGTCCATGGACTGCAACGGTTGTCATGAAGGAGATGGATATCCTGAATGCGCCATCAGAGCCTGCGCAGAAAAAAAGAGAGTAGACAATTGTGGGGAGTGTTCTGAGATGCCTTGTAACGTAATAAGAAAGGCAAAAGAAGAGATGGGAGTAGACGTTGAAAGGAACTTCAATCGGGAGCCTTAAAAATATTGCTGCCTATTTATAGAAAATCGTGCATGGAAGAAAAAGATGTTCAAGATTTTCCTTTGTCGTAGATTTCCACACTCTCTGACATGTCCATTGCCATATCGACCAGTTTCTCGACGTCAATTTCCTTTTCTACCTTCTCAACGGTCCTGATATCGGCCCTTGTAGACGGTTTCTTTGCAACAATCGAGCAGCAGTCTTTGTAGGGCTTCACGGAAATTGGGTATGTTCCGATCTTCTTTCCCATGTCGACTATCTCCTGTTTGTCGTATGTCAACAACGGCCGGAATATTGGCATGTTTGTGCTGCTTTCCGTTGCGTTCAGGTTGTCAAGGGTTTGCGATGCTACCTGCGCTAGGTTGTCCCCTGTCACAATGCCTTTTGCCCTCTCCTTTTTCGCTATGCGTTCGGCAACCCTCATCATGAATCTTCTGAATATGACGAGCTGAAGCTTCGGCGGCACGTACGCGTAGAGCTGGAACGGCGATGCAGGAACGATATATAGAGTCATTTTTGGTTGGTGATTTGACAGAAGCCTGACAAGTTCGCTTACCTTCGACTTGGCTGCCTGCTGGTTGTCCCTAAACGGGTGGAAGTGTATGTAATTCACAACGCAGCCGCGTTTCATCATCAGCCATGCAGCAACAGGCGAGTCGATCCCGCCTGACAGCAGGCACACCACTTTTCCGGCAGTCCCTACGGGCATCCCCCCAAGGCCTTTCTGAATATCAGTGTAGAAATAAGTGTCATTGCCGCGGACTTCAACGAAAATCTCCACATCGGGCTCTGAAAGATCGACCTTCCTGTCAACAACGTCGCCTACAAGCTTTGCCATCTGCATGCTCGTATACTTATGAGAGCCGCTCCGCTTGCAGCGCACGGCAAACTTTTTCCTGGCGGGTACCCATGCCCTGTAGTTATTTTTCACGAACCTCTGTATTTCCTTTACCTCTGATGTTTCAAGATGCTCGCAAACAGAGAACGAAACTATGCCGAACGTGTTTCTAATCACGTCAGAAGCCTTCCTTATCTTGCTTTTTGGTAAGCGAATGATCAGCCTGTCGCGCGTTCTCGCTATCTGAAAACGTTTTATTCCTGCCCGTTTCAGCCCGCCACTGATGTTTGCTTTCAGCCGCTTTGTATGTACGCGCTTGACCGGGTCTGACTTGAGCCAGATCTCGCCATATCTTACCAGAATTACCTTGTCGGCTTTCTTAGTCGTTGTCATTTCAGCACCTTCCCCGTTTCAATATACCAGAGATAGAGGTCCAACTCAGCGAGCGTCAGGTTCGTCCTTTCTGCAACGCGTCTCAGCACGTCCTCTATCTCTAGGTACTTCTTGGGCGTCAATGTCTTGGGTCGTTCGATAAGGTTGTGCCTGGCTAGCAGGTCAAGGATATGAAAGTCGATAATGGCCAAGTTCATGAATCCGATGTTGCGTAGGAAATGGCTGGCCTCCTTGTACCCAAGACCCTTTACGTTCTCCGCAATCCATTTGCGCAGCTCGCGCTCAGATTCAGCGTTCTGTAGCTTGTCTTCCATCATATCTCTGTGCTTCCTCGCTCCCACTATATATTTAGCGCGTGCTTCGGGAAACCTGTGGCCCATACTCTTAAGCTTTGCAGCGAGCGCCTGCTCTGTCAGAGTGTAATAGCCGTTTCCTATGCTGTTCTGCATCTCTATGCTTCGCTGGGCATTGAAATTAGCGGTGGTGATGCAGAAGCAGAGTTCCCTGAAAATTTCATCACTTGACTTCTTTCCAAGTTCGCGGAACTCTTCGATCCTTTTGTCGACAGCAATCCGCACGTCGCTGTTCTTCAGCTCTTCGACCTTTTCAACAAGCGTTTCCATGTCTCTGCCACCTACTTATTTCTATTACATCAATGAAGTTTAATATTTCTTCGTTTTCCACAAATCGAAAAGGATTTTTATCTCAATATCGAATATAATTTAAGACTAAAAGGTTGATAAAATGAAAAATGAAATGTTACATAAGATCGCCTTAGCCTTGGTCATAATCGGTGGACTAAACTGGGGCTTAGTCGGTGCAGTTTCTTTCGATTTAGTGGAAACTCTCTTTACAACAATGCTAGGATTGCCGATACTATCACAGATCGTATATGTATTGGTTGGCCTTTCAGCGTTGTACGTAGCTTACGAAGAGCTAGCGTAATTATCTTAGAGGGTTTCTCTTTTTTTTCTTTTTTACCCAAAGTAGTTCAGGTTGTCGTCCTCAAAGTCCTTGACAAGCTCGATTCCTTTGTCCTTCGGGTCATGGTAAACCATAGCCGGAGCCCTTGAAAGCACAGAACCTATTCCGTATCTGGCAATCTTCGTTGCAGGATGGTCCGAGCCCAATGTTTTCTCGGAAACCGCATGCGTGAGTATCTGGGTATCCTGCTCGTTCGCATATCCCAGAGAATGGATGTACTCGTGAAGCAGTATGTGGAAAACGTATGCGTTCACCAGACACTTGCTGTTCGATTCGGCCACGCGCTCCAGCAGATTCTTGTTCATGATTATGAAATTCGAGCCCAGCTGGTGCATAGCGCCTACGTTGTTCGGCAGGCTTGACAGCCCAAGAATAAGCCCGACTCTTCTTTTGTCTATTGAGAACTCTACAGCAGACTTCACAAGTTTGAATATGCACGCGAAATCAGAGCATGCTTCAAGTTTTTTTGCAAAATCCATCATTTCGCCCCGAGCCTTCTGTTGACTTCATCCCAGTTGACGATGTTCCAGAAAGCTTCCACGAACTTTGCACGCTGGTTCTTGTAGTCAAGATAATATGAGTGCTCCCACACATCGATGACCATCAGTATCTTTAGCGACGGGACAATATTGGCATTATGCTTCTCTATCTGCATTATCACCGGCTCGTTAGTGCCCTTGAACACAGCGAGAGCGGCCCACCCAGAACCCTCGACTGAAACGGCTGCCTGGGAGAACTCTTTCTTGAACCTCTCAAAGCTCCCGAAATTCCCTTCTATCATCTTCGCAAGTTCGCCCTCGGGCTTTCCCTTGCACTCCTTTGCAGGCGCTAGGTTCTTCCAGAAAAGCGAATGCAACAAATGGCCGGCTGCATTGAACGATAGCGCCTTCAGCATCGCTTTCATATCTACGTCCGCATCACCCTTTCTTGCATGGTCCAGTTTTTCCAGTATCGAGTTCGTGTTGTTCACGTATCCCTGGTGGTGCTTCTCGTGGTGTATCCTCAGCTGCTGCTCGGATATGTACGGCTCCAGCGCATTGTAGTCAAATTCCAGTTTTGGCAATTCAAATCTTTCCATATTTCATCTCCTCTTTTTCGGTCTATCCTTCGGATTTACCAGTTTGTATGTGTACCAGAACACCAGTGAAAAGACAAAACTCACCAGTGCCCAATAGACTAGGCTAAGTAGGCCTGTCCCGAACATCCCCATCGTTCTAATCACCTTTTTTATTTTTCCTGGCAGGCTTCAACGCTTCTGCGTACCACAGAAGCTCGTCCAGGAACCTCTTGAACCGTCTTAAATAAGCGTCATCATTTATCTTCCCGTTCTCGTCGAAAAGATCTTGCACAACAGGGAAATAAAGCGCTTCCCTTATCGGCACCATATGCAGCTCAACTGAAACCAGCCTCAGATTCTCTACTGCCCTTGCCCCTCCCAGTGGTCCGGCCGACACGCCGCAGAATCCTATAGGTTTGTTGAAGTACTGCCGGTACGCCATGTCAAGCATCATCTTGAGCTCGCCCGGAAAACTGTGATTGTATTCTGGCGACACCACTATCAGGCCGTCCGCTTTTTCGACCTTTTCTGCGTACTCCTTTGCCTCCGGCTGACTCTGCGTGTTGTCTGTAGCTTCTATTCTGAATGATCGCGTATCTATTATATCACTTTCCACTCCTGCTTTCTTTGTCTGCTCCAGAATGAACTTTGCAACCTTTTCAGACTGCCTGCCTTCTCTGGCCGTGCCTAAAATTATCGGTATATACATTTAACCACTGTACTGTCTACTCATGACTATCTGTGAACATTCTATTTACTGTCAGGTCAGTACTTTTCGCATTTGACCTGGTAAAACGATTGGCTGTGGTCGCACGATGGACACTTTGTCGGTGCCTGTTTCCCCTTATGAACGTATCCACATTCGCGGCATACCCACTCCACTTCCTCTTCCTTTTTGAAAACAGTCCCAGACTCGACTTCCTTCAGAAGGTTCCTGTATCTTTGTTCGTGGTGCTTTTCTGCAACAGCTATTGACTTCAGCCTCGCGGCTATCCTGGGAAGCCCTTCCTGCTTTGCAACTTCCGCGAACTCGGGATACATTTTCTCGCTCTCGTAATTTTCCCCTTCAACCGCAGCCTTCAGGTTCTCTGCTGTCGTGCTGTATACAACGGGCGCTGACGCTTCGACGTTTATTTCCATCTTTCCGCCCTGCTGCTTTTTCAGTTCGCTTATGTGCTCGAAAAGCCTTTTTGCGTGCTCTTTCTCGTTCGCTGCTGTCATGAGAAAAATTTCCGCAATCTGTTCAAACCCTTCCTTTTTTGCGACGCTCGCATAGAACGTGTATCTGTTGCGTGCCTGGCTTTCTCCAATAAACGCTTTAGTAAGGTTCTCTATTGTCTTCTCCATATTCTCACCCTGATATCAGCATTCGCATGGAGAACAGTTACAATTCTTGCATTTGCATTCCATACCTTTCACCTCTTTTTTTAAATCATTCAAGAAGCTCTTCAACTTCTTTCTTTCCTTTTTCCATCTCTTCGACTTGCTCCTTGTCCATTTTCAGCAACAGCGCCTTGAATTCTCCCACATGGGTCTTTTCCTCTTTAGCGATGTCCAGGAAAACTTTCTTTATGTCCTCGTTGTCTGTTGCTGCCGCAAGCTGCTCGTAAAGGTTGATCGCGTCAAGTTCCGCTATTATCCCCACCCGAAGTAACTCGTTGTCAAGGACCTTATTTTCAACCTTTGCGTCTGCCGGTATTTTACTCATCATACCACATTACCTCCTAATTTCTGCCTATGTAAATATGAGTCAGCCAACGTTAAATTTTACGATTAATTAAACTAAATTATAACGCCGTTATAATAAATACGTTTCGGTCTTTTTGCGAAGCTCAAGTTTTTAAGCTCTAGAACTTAATGGATATTTATGGCAGAAGAAGGCGATAAAAAACTTGTAGGAAAGGTCAGCCATTACTTCACCAACATAGGGGTTGCAGTGATCAAGCTGGAGGCGCCGATGGCTGTTGGGGACATGATAAGCATAGAGGGCGCTACGACCAATTTCCAGCAAGAAGTGGACTCGATGCAGATAGAGCACAAGGACGTGAAAAAGGCGAAAAAAGGCGAGAGCATCGGAATGAAAGTGAAGGAAAGGGTCCGCGACGGCGACAACGTCTACAAGGTGTCCGCTTAGGCTGAAAACTCCAGTGAATCTAATCGGATGCGTTTTTAAAATTTTTATTCTCATCTACACATATTTCTTTAGTAAACCTCTTCAGAATTGGCGGTTGCGTGAAAGTTGTGATATCAATCGGGGGCTCGCTGCTAACAAAAGAGACCGATATCTCGAATCCTGACTCGTACACAAAGAACTTCAAGAGGTATGCAGAAGTTGTGCGAAAGATATTGAGGGACGGAAACCAAGTTGTCGCTGTGTGCGGCGGCGGCGATCCTGCGAGGATTTTCCAGAATATAGGAAGGAAGTTCACAAAAGATACCGAGGTTTTGGACAGACTCGGGATACTCGCCACGAGCCTTAACGCTCAATTGTTCGTTGCATGCCTGAACAAGCTCGAGGCGGGAATTGTTCACGAGGATGTCATATCTTCGCCGCAAGACATAGGGTACATTTTCTACGAGACCAAAGGCAAGAAGGTAATTGTATGCAGCGGCTGGGAGCCCGGATGCTCCACTGACTACGATGCGACATTGCATGCGGAGGCCGTAGGCGCCAAACTTATCATAAACGCTACGAATATCGATGGCGTATACACGAGCGATCCGAAAAAGAACCCGAATGCAAAAAAGATTGACGCTCTCAGCTACGAAGATTTCCGAAAAATACTGTCCGGCATACCGCAGACGCCAGGCGAGTACAGGCTGTTCGATCTGAAAGGAATAGATGTGATTGAGAGGAATGACATAAAAATGATAATAGTTGACGGCAATGACCCGATAGAGATACTGCGCGCGATGGAAGGGACGCACAAGGGCACGGTTGTCGGATAAATTTTTAACACTTCCATTCCTAATTTATCTTTGACAGGAAACGCCTCAGTAGCTCAGTGAGTTAGAGCACTACACTGGTAATGT
>CAYVFQ010000005.1:0-18949 GCA_964451045.1 uncultured archaeon | reverse complement strand
GGGGACAAGTTTATCAAGCGCATCGGTTTGACCCTTAAAGATTTAAGGTCCAGATCCTATGGCGAGCCATTTGTGTTTTGGCAAAATCCAACTGCATCTGGCATTACCCACGCATTGATTGTCGAGAACCTTTCCGCATTCCATACAATCAAAAGGGCGATCTCTGCATTCCCAACCCTCTATGGTTTGGAAATTGATCTCCTTATCTACGGTGAAGGTACGCATATTGAGAGTAGTTTGCCGTTTTTAGACGAAATTGCTTCTCCAACAAGTATCTATTATGCAGGAGATCTAGATCCATTTGGATTATCCATCTACTTGCGTTTACGTGAAAAACATCCGCAGTACCGGATTGTGCCGGCGGAGGCATTGTACCGAGCCATGATTCGAAACTATACTTGCACTACAAAAGCCAATGGAGAATTCTGCGAAAGTATCCTTCAGAACTTTCTTTCCCAGTTGAATACGGACAAACCAACCGAACAAGCTATTGTGGAATTATGGAAGACTAAACGCCGTATTCCTCAAGAAGCTATTTCTTACGAAACTATCATTAAGGAGTTTGGACATGACTCCAATATATGAAGAAATTTTTGATCGTTATCATGAACGAAAACGAATGCTTAACCCTTGCTTTCAATTTGGTACAGGCATTTCTGTACCCAGCGAGTACAGTAAAACGTATAAAGACATCTTGTTTCTGTCACTGCTCGAAGTGTTTTACCGTGAATTGCGTGACAATCCTAGACGCACCGATTCAGATCTAAATGAGATTGTTGTTGAAATTATGGAGCGACTGGGTATAACAGAGGATGTTAGTTTTGCTGAGCGTCTATCCACCGCGCTGATTTCCAGTGGTTCGGGACAGAACCGCGAGCCATTTGTATCAAGTTATTATAATGAAAACACCCGCACTTTTGAAGAAGAGCGGTTTTTATACCTTACAGAAGATACCGAGGCCATGCATCGTTCCAAAACAGAAGCGCATATCTGGCGAGTATCCGAGTCGGGGCAAAAACTTATTTTCTTGAGCTTTGAGATGGCAGATGAGTATTCCATTGAAATCCATCAGCTATATACGTTGTCCTTTATTCGTAAAGGCAACTTCCAAAAAGCACTCGGAAACCTTGATCATGTAAAAGCCGCTGTTCGAACCAAGGCGAACCAAGAAAGAGATTACGCCAAACGCATTAGGAAAGACCCAAGATGGATTCTCTCGAAGGACAGCGAACACAACGAACGCAGAAAAGGATTACATGATCAGTTCCAAGAACAAAAGAAATTGTTCTATGATATGGACAATATTCTTCATGATAAGTTAAAGGATTCAACGGACCCCAAAACTATTCGTGACATTGAGCTACTGAAAGAAAAAGTTGATGAATGCGTCGGAGAACATACCACCCTGACCGAACTTGTGGTGCAGAATTACAGTCAGGAGATATCCTTACAAAAACAAATTGAACGACTTCTAAATTATAATCGCTCCTTTGTGAAAGATATCTGGGAAAAGCATTTGTATTCGAACGGTGTTTTTTTTGAAGACGGATTTGACAGCTTTCTAGAACCGCTTTTTTCTCCAAAACCTGAATTTATTTATCCACTAAGCTGGGTTTGGGAAGAACATAAAGTATTAGATATCGATGAGGAAGAAGAAGGGGGAGAAAAGGAAGTGGAGTTTGAACTTCCAGACGCTAAACGTCCGCCCATTCACTGGCCGCACATCGTCTCGCTCTGGAAGCCTGTGTTTGAGACGGCATTGAACCATCCGCAAAAAATTTACAGACTTCGGGACAGCCATATAGGAGAGTGGTCGATAGATGCTCTTGAGCTATGGATGAAGTTTCGCGAAGGAGATTTCCTTTTTAAATCCTCACTATCGCTTCAAAAGAAATACGACGATCAAAGAGCGTTGCTCCTGCAGCATATCGTGAAACAATATCCTGCGATGGTAGAAGTAACCCATTACATCATACGTGTTCGATCTGATGGGGGAGAACCAATTCAAAATGATTTGGTTACCTTGACACCATTTATGTTAATGTTGATCCCGAAGGAAGACGGAGGTTAATTATGTACGATATCCAGCAAATTCAGGAAGCTCATAGCGTTTTTTTGCACCTACTGCAGCATAAAATCGTGAAAAAAGAAGATAGTGTGGTGGAGGCCTTTTTTAATGACATGCAAATCCAGCAACTGGTTAAAAAATTGGCGGATTCAGCGAATACCATAGTGTTGTTGGGAAACACCAATATTCACTTGGTCGCTAAAGCTAAAGGATCGATCTTCGCAACGAATTTCACCCAAATGAAAGAGCAACTGAGGGACCGTAAAAGTGATGCAAGGATTGAAACACGCAATGAGTTATATCTAGTCCATCTGGTGATTATGGTTTATTTAAGTGAAGTCGATGGCGAAAGCACGAAGGGGTCTTATCTCGATCTGTACGGCGGCATCCGATACCTGGAGTTAGCGGAGCGTGTAACTCAGGTGCTATTGTACTGGAAAAAGTTAATGGAGACCGATGAAGAGTTCGCCAAGCGTCAAAAAATAGCGTTACCGCAGCTGATTAATGACTGGGAAACCAAGCGTTTGCAACCCGATGAAGATGAACGTCTTCGCTCCTCAGGCAAAACTAAATACAGTATTGTGCAGATGGCGATGAAACTTCTTGAAGAGGAAAAATTGGTGAAAATATATGACCAGCGCGTTACCGCGTTAGAGGCTTTACATGAGAGACTTGAACAATTGTATCACAGCGAACAGCGTTATCGCGAATGGAAGAGGCTGATCGAAGATGCAGAAAGGGGCGAGATTTCTTGAGCGGCATTCACTCACTGCGTTTAACGAACGTCCAATATAACAAACAGCAATTTATAATGGACAACCTATTATTGGAGTTTGCAAACGAAGCGGATCTGGTGCACGTACTCACCACCTTTCCTAACGGGTATGGTAAAGGTGTAATCCTCCAAATGATGTTTCAAATTTTTAAACCTTTGACCAAATGGCAGGGAGGAAAAGGGCGCGTTTCCCAACTCTTCTATAATACAAATGGAACATTTCGGCCTTATACCGTATATTCAGCGATGGAGTGGAAATTAGATGGTTCAGAAGAACGGTATCTCGTAACGGGCATTGCGATTACGGCACGACGGATCAAAGAACCCGATGGAGAGAAAATAAAAACTGACACGCCATACAAGTTGTTCACCATTTTATGCGAACCTTCCAGTGAACATCGCTTAGCGAAGCTCCCCTATTGGGATGCTGAAGAGCAGGAAGCATGGCCACTAGAACGCTGGGAGGAGTATGCACGCGAATTTCCGCAGCAAATTCGTCTTTACGGAAAAGACGATCATCGAAAATATAGGACCTTTTTAGCCGATTATGGCATTTTCTCTGATGAATGGGATGAAATGTATAAAATCAATCAACATGAAGCAGGAACCACCATCTATTTTGAAAACCTTGGTGCCGATCACAACAACGGACTGTTCCGCAACGTGATTATCCCGTCTATTGAATCAAATTTACGCAAACAAAGCGGTCGAGAAAACAAGCAAGATTTAAAAGAGATGTTTATCGAAGTCGCAAAAATCGCGCATAACCTGAATACACTACTTGCTCGAAGGGAGGCAATGAGCGGTATCCTTGAAATGTTGGAGGAAGTAGAAGCTCTTTATCTGGAAATGAGCACTTCCGAGCTTAACTTGGGCCTTCACCTGCAAAAGGGCGCGGATCTCAAATCTGCCCTTCGAGAGCGGGTCGAAGAGGCTGGGCGTGATTTAAAATTCTTACAGGAGGACCGACAGAACGCACAAGATGCGTTGCAAGATGCTCGTTTTCAAATTAAAAATTTGAGTTATGTAGAAAAGCAATATGCCCTTTATGATTTGCGAAAACAACTGGTTGAGATTCATGAAAAGGCAGAACGATATAAAAGCGCAGCTGTCGAACAAAAACAACAGACCCATACGACAGAACTGGCCATTCTTCGCAAAGAGTATGAGGATATTACCAAATATCTGAATGATACAATCGTAGAACTTAAAATGTTGATAGAACGGGAGCAGATCGCCGACATCAAAAAAGAACAGCAAGAAGTGGGAACTCAGATACAAAATGAATGGCCAACGGTGCTATCTGCGCTACGGCAGACAGCTGGAGAAGCACTTGGATACCAAATGGTGCTTCAAACCCAAATGACCAGTGCAGAAGCGGCATACGAAAAGGCGCATGCGGAACACAACAAGATTGGTCGTTCCATCGGATCAATTGAAGAGAGAATTCGTTTGTTCGAAGAACAGAAACTACACAACCAGTCGCTTTACGGGGTGACAGACCGGTTTGCACTCAAACAAATAATTAAGGAAAAAAAAGAACAAGAGCATGAATTCGGGGAACGTATCCGGGAGAATGACGAAGTGGTAGACCAGGCTTCCGAGGAGATCCAGCGGCTTGAGCATCAAAAGGGGAAGGCTGAAGCTGTTGTGGAACAATCTGAAACTGACTTGAAGGTATTGGAGTCGGCCTATGAAGGTCAACTGCAATTGGAAATTGAAGCAGCCACAAGATTACACTCTTTTACTCAAACCGAGCTTCCTTGGCACCAAGAAATGTACGCGGCATGGATTAAGGAACAGTTGCCATCCGTTAAGGCTGATGTGAACCGGAGGGATGAGATTATACAGAGGGAAATCCAGGAGATTAATCGCCTCGAAAACGAGAGCATGATCACCGATGCAGGCGTATGGGTGCCCAACACAACTGTATTGCAAGTACGAGATACGATAAGAAGTTATGGATTTACCTGCCAACTTGGCACTGAATATATTGACAATCGGAGCGAAGATGAGAGAGCTCGTCTAAAGGAAACAGTGAAACTGCTACCCTACGGCCTTGTGATTATTAAACATGAGCAGGAGAAAATCTTGAATTTACCTGCCTTTAAGAAACGTGTTTTGTTTCACCCAGTTCCGCTATTTGTTACGGAGCAATTGGAAGACCCCACCCCACCTTCTTTTGTAACCATGCCGAACCGAGGAGAGGAAGTCGGTTTTTATGCAGACGCACTTGAAACGTATCGGGAAGAAACAGCTGCCGACATTCAAAAGCGAAGAGCCCAACTCGAAGATGCTCAGCGCAGCAAGAGAGATTTTAATCAAGCGATAGAGCTGGCTCAAAAAGTGATGGACAGTGGGAAACAGGCGGAAGCCATAAACCAGGAATGCATTGCTTTGGAGGAGTCTTTATCTATAACACGTGAGCGACTTCTCGATATAGAAAATCACATAAGGCATCAACGTGAAACTTTGCAAACGGCTCGTGATGAGATAAAGTGTTTGGGACAACTTCGCAACCAAACTGAAAGTACCCTTGGCGATCTTTACGCGCTGGACAAGGCATGGGAAAGATACCTTCCTGATGAAGAAGCGTTGAAACAGCTTCGTGAGAAGGAAGAAAAAGCATTAATTCATATTAATCAGATGCTGCATGCCAAAAACGAAGCATTTATTGCGCTTGAGGAGCAGAAATCCATCTACTCCGATTGGCGAAGGGAAGTGGATCAGGGGATCCAGCGGTTTCGTGAAGTCTTTCCGGAGTTGGAGGTAATTGGTGATGTGGAGCAATCTTCAAGCATTTTCGCGCCAGAATCCTGGCCGCAGGTGCCAATTTCCCTTCATGCTTGTTTTAATCGATGGAATGCGTGTCAACAAACTTTGGAGCAGGCGAACATTCACATTGCTAAATTGGAAGAACGAAAATCGAACGTGACGAAACAGCAAGAAGAAAAGCGTCGCGAACTCGAAGAGAAAGACGCAAACTGGGCTTCCTATTCCGAACCTATTGAATCCATCGAGATACTCAAACAACGACGTGATCGATACCGAAAAGTATATGAAGAGTACGATCAGGAAAGACAGAAAGCAGAAAAAGAAGAACAGCGTCTGATTACACTTGAGGATAAAACCATTGAGAGAGCCGAAGAAATACGCAAGGAAATTGAAAACGACTTTGCACCCCGAGAAGTAGAGTATAAAAGCGGGATCGATATAAAAGAAAAACGCGCGGAATATGAATGGCAGCTCTCACGCACTACAGAACAACTCGAGAAAGTAAAGCGCCTTGTAGACGATATCACTGAAAAAAAACGGACGTGGGAAGAAGCAGGTGAACGCTTGTCCATCCCTGAAGGCACTCACCGCGTGTCGCGTGAACTATACGAGCGAATCGGTAAGGATGCAAAAGTCGAGGTTACAAATTGGAATACTACCCACCTCTCCCTCCGGGATAGAGTAAATCAAAAGAAGAATGACTGTACTCAACGGGTGCTAGACATTCAAAGGCGAATTAAGCAAACGGCATGGGACAACGAAATGAAGGAGCATGGCGAAGCTTTTTTTGATAGTCTTCGAAGCATGGATACTGCCGATATGGCACTTGAGAAAATCGGTGAGGGCAAATCCGTTTATCAAGGAATTCTAGAGCGGGAAGCAGACAATCTAAGTCAAGCACAGGAATCGGAGTTGCGATGGGTGCAAACCGCAACGGAACACAGCCGCCAAATCATTAACCATATTGGGGAAATGGTAAAAGGGCTGTCGATCCGAAACCGCTATGGGTATGTGTTTCCTCTAATGAAGCTAAAGAATGAAAGCTTGATTCGGATTGAAGACATTGAGAGTCGTATGGAAGGTTTGTTCCGACAAACTTTAAACTACGTCGAAAAAAAAGGGATTGATCTCACTCAGTTGCAAAAAAGTGATCTCGACAACCGCCTGGATTCAGGAGCAATCGTGTATGCCGCTTATAATTATGTTTTTCCAACAATGCAGGTTTATAACATGAATGTGGACAATGCATTTTGGGTGGACCGTCCCTTAGAAAAATATTTCACCGATTGGGAAGTCTTTTTGCAGGGGTCTGATGAAGAAGCAACAGGAAGTGGTGGACAACGCTTGGCCGCCTTTACACTTCTTGCTATTATGATCACCACGCAAAAGCGCCGCCGAAACAAGGATGTAAAGAAATCGGTGTTTATAAATGATAATCCGTTTGCTAACGCAATTTCAGAACATGTTTTAGATCCGATATTTCGGGTAGCTGAGGCACTAGGGGTTCAATGGATCGTGGTTGCTCCACCGGAACTGGTGTCCAAAATGGAAGTGAGCGAAAGGTTCCCCTCTTATTATGGACTGGATTTGGAAGCAGACGGTACTGGTAAACATAAATCGGTGGTATCTAGTCGCCATTTACGCAGTTCCGTTGAGTTGTAGCAAAACGAAGTTAGTTTCACTCTTATAAGGATATGGAAGGTATTGTAAAAGCGTTCGTCGAATCTTTTTTGATGGACGTTTTTTTTGTGGAATTAACCCCAAAAGAAAGTTGGAGAAAGATGAAGTTTTAAATATTGGAGGGCGAGAGATTGGTGCTTACTGTAGAGCAGTACATCGAAAAAATGAAAAAGAAAGACAAGCTCGATGAGTTTAATTTTTAAAAACCATGCCGAGAATATGACGACCGTACTTAAGTACGTGATGGATTACTTTCATAACTATCTTGACCCGGAAACCTTTGACTATGAGAAGATCAAAATTGAACAGTCAGTATCCAAAATCGAACTGGAAATCGGTGATGTCTTTCCAATAAGCAAGGACTTTATTATTGATTACTACAAACGAACGAAAAGTCGTGTAGATAAAATTTTCAGATCATGGTTGAATGAGCTCAAATACGTGGATCTGTTTTATTGTAAAGATGATTACGAAAATGCCGTTGATAAATTTTGCATCAGCAGCAAAATGAAAGGAACGGGTATCGAACTATATAAGGACAGACTCATTATTTTAACCGAAGAAATTAGAAATCAAGATATTGAAAAACCTTCAATCGCCGGGTTCAAATATTTGGATCATTCGTTGATCGCTTGGGTTAAAGAAGTTTACCGTGAATATAGCGTTAACTTATTTCAATTTGCTCAAAATCACATTAGGCCCTACTACGAGGAATATGTTGAACTTATTTACAATAGAGAACGGGAGCTATTTTATTATATAAATCGTTATAACCACAGATATAACAACAATCCTTTTGATATTGATGAAGTGTATGAGGAAAATCGTCATAGACCCTTCATTTATGGACGGAAAGGAGAATTGGAAATGCTGATTATGTACGTTTGGATTTTTGAGGATATTCACGATACCGAATACTGGCCTGAGTATGTAAATCTGTGTGTATCTTCAGGCAGAGTAAGTATCGTTCGATCTATGAACATTTTAATTCCCGTAAATATCAAAAATGTAGATTATCCGGTTGACATACAAAGTTCAATATCATTTATTGAAACAACGACAGGGTTGGTAAAGGAACGACCAGAAGGTGCATATATTCTACATCTACACTATGACAAGGATAATGATGCGGTTTGGAAAGATACAGCGAAGTTGAATCTGATTATCCAAAATCTGGATGATACCTTTTTAAAGTATGGTGCACCGATAGCTTTGGAATTGATGTCTCCGTTGCGCACATCAGCATATAATGAAGAGCAGTTTTTTCACCAGTATCGCCTATTGGAAAAAGCAATGAAAGAATATAGAGACATGCAAATTGTTCTGGTAAATGGTCCTCACAGACAGGGATCTAAGCCCAAATACCTTATGCAAACTACAGAGGATATTATTATATTAAGAGGCATTGTAAAAGAGTTCAAGTTTAAATTGAAGTTTGCAATCGATATTTCAAGGCTTATGAAAAATAAAAATTATTTAAGTCAATTTGAAAATGATTTTAACCAGCTTTCCGAAATGCGGGATGCAATTGTTGGCGTACATCTGTCAAAGCTATCGGCCAGATCAACTTTCTCAAAATATCTGTATAGAGGTAATAAAGTTTATTTGAATAAACACGATTATCCTCGAATTTCTGAATTAATGGGTAGTATTTCTGCTTTATTAAACGACAACTTAAGTCGCTACTTTATACCTGTTGGAATAAGCAACTCCTATGAACTTGAAGAACTGACGGATGAGCTTCTTAGAGGCGGCTTCACATTCTCAGTGCAAGGAGGCTAAGTAGTAGTGTTCGGGGAATTGAGACTGAAACTTATTGATTTTAATCAAATGCCAATTGACCAATTAAAAGCGCTAAATGGTATAGATGTCCTTATACCAGAATCTAAAAAAATTTTCTTAAAGTGGTGTGATGAAATTAAGGTGAATAAAAGGGTTTCCCAGTATCATCCTCTTATTATCGATTATCAAGAAGAAATCACTTACAGGGCCAAAAGGGATGAGGAACACAAATTTAATGATATACTTGAGCGTTCTATGGTAAGACAATTCAAAACAGAATACCGCCACAATAAAGCTGTTCTTCCGATAGTTGTTTCCAATAAACAAAATAGTCGAATATCCAGATTTATGAACACATTGATTCAATCCATTCAACAGATGGGCGGGTTCATTTCAGTTGGCTCGGGAGAGGCAGATAATGCATCAATAACATTGTTCGATCAAAAATTTTCTTTTCAAGCAAGGGAAATTATGGTCAAGAGGCGCTCTTTATTGTCTGAATCGTTCGGTGATAAGTCATCAACAGTGTTCGCTCCAATGTATGAGAAGCTTCCAAGTGGAAGACTAGAGCTGCAATTTCATGAAATTTTGGAATACAAAATGAATAGAGTTGCAGAAATAATAACATTCTCGGATTCTGTTGACAGATTAATAGAGGAACAGATTGGGGATATTTTCAGAACCTTATTAAAAATCTCTGGTGAGGCTCAGATAGCCAAATTCATTGCATATCACGAATATGAAATGGAGAAAAAAGAACAATTGCAACTTCATGAGCTTGAGGAGGAAAATAGAAGGAAGCTTGAGAAGTTTGAAGAACAAAAACGCCGAAAAAAGCAACTGATAGAAAATATCGATGTCCAAATGAAAAATTGGTACAAGTCTAAAGAACTTCGAAAGTATGCGGAGGACTTAGAAATTTTCTCCTCTTCTTTGGCTGATCCAATTACACAGCAGCAATTAAGCATTTATATACAAATTGTACGTCAACTTGCTAAAGAAAGCGACCCAGTTTCGGATATTCTTAATGAAATTAGGATATTAGGTATGGAAGAACTCACATGACCCCGCCGAGGAGCTATTAATCAAAAGAATTTGGATGTTGATTTACCGGCGAAAATACCAACTGTCGAAGGGGGATAGGTCATCAATTAAAACATCTTGAAAAAATATTGCTGAAGAATAACATTGAATTTTATTCTTTAACTTAGATTCTAAGCAATTATGAAGATTGAAATTGTTGAGGATAAGTCAGAGCCTATAACTACAAGAAACGGGAAGAAGCATAAACGGGGAAAGGTAAGTTTAGTCGTTCCAAGTATGAATTATATTATAAGTTCTTTAATGTTATACAAAATAAAAAGATTATATCGGAAATTTTAGAGATCGATAAAACTGATAACGAAAATTTATTATTTCAGTCATTTGTCAAAGAATACGGTAATTTATGGCTGACTACGATTGCAAAAGAGAAAGAATTGTTTGACAAGCTTATAAAGAAAACCACTGAAGTTTTAGAAGAATATAAACTGGAGAAGACAGAAGACATAGAAGGACTAAAATATCATCATTAAATACTCTGACATATACATTCCTTCCAGGCTTTGCTTCTACAATTTCAATAGTTTAGGATTTTGTTGCATTTCATCTTTCAAAAACCAAGTATCCATAAATTAACATTTGGATCGTTAATCAAGTTTGAGAATCTAATGATGGAACGATAATATTCTACAATCACACTACCGATTTTTTACTATATATTCCTGATGACCGATTAACATCGATTCTTTCAGTTGTTTCTTTTCTTTGCTTAAAGAACACCTATTTATGGGCCCCTTTATTTATATATTTGGGTAAATCTATAAAAATCGACAAAATTACGCGTATTTCATGTATAATTATAGAGTAGTGCTGTTAATAGTTGGAATTGGAAGGTTGGGGTTATAGATGTACGTATCTAAGCTGAGTATTCAGACCTATAAATTTTTGCCGATTTTACAATCGAGTATAATAAGGGACTATCAGTTATAGTAGGAGAAAATAATTTTTGTAAATCAAACATGCTCCGATATGCCAAAATATTATTTCGCAAACCTATGTTAAACTACATGATATTGTATATGATGGATCACTTTGCAAAAAAATGAATCTTTGATATTAGAAATTGAATACTAAAGGGGTATATAATACGAGTTCTTGCATATTTACCAATATCATTGACTCCTCACATTCTTTTTTGAAAGCCAAAAATTGGGGGCATTAACCTCGCGGTGCTAATTCGGAGCGATATTTGGAAGAGAATTTCGCGAGTTACTGAGTTAGTTCAGATGCAACGTACAGCTATTACATGATTTAATTTAAAAATGATCTGGGAGATACAAAATGAGAATATGGCAGATAGCAGCCGGTGATGGGGCAAGAGACTATTCCCAACTTTTCCTACGTCACGATGTAATGCTCATGAGTCCTGGAAGTCTTGGTTCGTTTGAAATGGTTGGTGATAAGTATTATCAGAGGCAAGATATCTCCAAAGTTATGGCGGATCAAATCAAGAGTTTCTACAAAGAACCTATTTCTGGGGACATAGTATTATTGCGCAAGGGGAGACGTGTTATTGCAGTTGGAAAGATTCCAGATCACCCGGATGATCGGTACTCCTGGGAATCTGTTTTTGGTGATGTTCTCGGATGGGACTCTGAGCATTGTCGACGTGTGCAATGGGAGGAATCATTGATTGCGATGCTTGCTCCTGAACAGACGGCTACAACTAACCTATTTGATAATTACAAACAACAACGTACCTTTACAATGGTTCATGAGAATAGAATTCATCGTTTACTCCACGGTGTTTCTTTCCCCAGTCGGGATCTTAAACCAATGCCAGTTTCAGATTCGAAAGTGCTCACAGACCAAGAATTAGGCGAAGAACTCTTTGCAGCCGGGCTAGCCAATGATTCAGTTGAGCGCGTGGTTCAAACGATGGGAAGAATTCGTCGACTTGCCAAATGGTATGAAACTCAGGCAGATAGGAAACGACCCTCAGAGCACGAAATTGTCGCACATATGATTGCTCCACTTATGCTTGGGTTGGGCTGGTCAGAGCAACTGATGCCCATTGAATGGAATCGAATCGATGTGGCATTTTTCAATCACCCTCCAGCATCGGATAAAGAGGTCAATAATTGCATCATGATTTGTGAAGCTAAGGGCAGGGGATCGGCATTGGAGCCAGCATATGGTCAAGCGAAGTCCTACATAAGCTCCTTGGCACTGAAAAACTGCAAGCGGATTGTTACAACGGATGGAGGACGATTATTCTTGTACAAACGTCCTGAGATCGGCTGGACGGAACATCTGGAGGCTGTGGGCTACGTGAATCTTGCTTCTGTACGAAAAGAAAATGTCTATCCATTCGGAACCTCAGGGGTAAGAACCCTCATTGATTTGATTCCTTGGAATGTGTTGAGGGAATAGGGGGAACTCTCCGTGTTTCGGTGATTTGAGGAAGAAAACAAGTATAAATTAGGATATCTACTCTATCTTTCTAATACTGAATTCGTCTTTTTTAACATATACTTTCTAACGCAAAGGTACATAAAAATA
This sequence comes from uncultured archaeon, assembly GCA_964451045.1. GTDB lineage: Archaea > Aenigmatarchaeota > Aenigmatarchaeia > CG10238-14 > SCSR01 > CAYNTH01. Next base: position 6,266 of record CAYVFQ010000005.1, on the reverse strand, counting down.
AAAATTGTGGGAAAAGTAGGTATTATAAAATGTGAAAGACAAATTGAGAGCAAATTTCGAGCGTAATCATGTTTTCCCCAACTTGATTTTAGTCAGTCATAATTATATCACCATAACAGTTAATGAAGTGAAAGGAGTTATTTTAAATGAAGCAACATCTATTATTGGAGAAAGCATTTATCTATCCTATAAACGAGGAAGTAACGGAACTTAATAATTATGTATATAATTCTGTAAAAGGATACTGGGTACACCTTGAAACCTCAGAAGCCTTAATTTTAGACTCCAATTTACAGAAACCAAAAAGCAAAAAATGCGATCGTGAAACAGGTGAAGATCAAAAAGGAGAGTAATCATGAAAGATGTTGAAATTCTAATCATTTCAAACAAATTTGATTTTGGAACTGATTACATTTGCATTGAATTGGAAAAAAGGCAATGTAATTATTTGAGGATAAACCGGGATGAGTTTTCAAACTATGATTTTTTACTAGATGTAAGAAAAATGGAGTTACAAATAACGATAGAGCAAATACATTATAGGGTGTCCGATCAAAAATTGAAATCTGTTTATTATAGGGCACCTATTTATTTGCGAGATATTTATAGACCTGGTATTGGTATGGATGAGCAATTATCACGAACTCAGTGGATGGCATTTATTCGAAATCTAACAATTTTTGAAAATCCCGAGTGGGTAAATCACCCAAGTGCTACTTTTGCGTCTGAAAATAAATTGCTCCAATTAAAATATGCTGATCAGATTGGTTTACATACACCGGACACTTATGTAACAAATTCAAACCATTTGTCTTTGAATGAAAAGGAATTATACATAGTAAAATCTCTGGATACTGCAGTCTTAAGAGTTGATAATCGTGAGGCTTTTGTTTATTCCAACATTGTATCAACCAATGAAATTTATAACTCACCATTGAACTTAGCGCCTTTAGTCATTCAAAACTACATAGGAACCAACTCTATTAAAATAGATGTAAGAGTCACTGTAATTGGAGAGGAAATATTTGCTGTTCGTATATTGAAAGATGGTAGGGGGATCAGCGGGGATTGGAGGCGAGAGAAAGACGATATCGAATACCTGCATTTTCAACTACCAGACGATATTGAATTGAAATGTAGAAGTTTATTGAAAAAATTAGGCTTGAAATTTGGCGCGATTGATTTAATCGAATGCGATAGTGAGTTTTTCTTTTTGGAAATTAACCCAACTGGCGAGTGGGCGTGGTTGGTAGAAAGTGCAACATTACCGATTCATGAAAGGATCTGTGATTTGCTTGAGAGATAGGTTGCTTTATTTACTTTATTTTCTTTTTCCATTCATAGAAAATATAGTTTATAAAAAAAAGATGCTGAAGAAAATTGAAGATTTGGAAAACAGGCAACTTCCGTTGTCATATATGAATGGTTACGAGAAACTTACTATGGACGAAATGGAGAAAATACACCTAAAAACATTTGAGTATAAAAAACTGCTCGAGGATAAGGCGAAAACCAGTTTGTTTTCTGTTACTATTTCTATAACATTAATTTTCACTTTTACAAATCTGTTATTGAACATACAATATTTTAGAACTCTAATTATTTTTCTTGTTTTGTATGCAATCATAAATATGATATTAGCAGGTAAAATGGCATTTGATGCAAACGGGGAATTAAATGTTTTCTCAGAACTTTTTCCAGAGGATCTCCATCAAAAAAAGAAAAATAAGAAAGAAATACTGGCATATGCTACAGAAAGCAATGTAAACTATAACATTGTTCGAAACAACCATGTATATTTATCATATAAAAGCATTATACTTTCTCTTTCGACTATTGCTCTTGTGGGAATACTTTATATATATGGGAATAACTTTGACGAAAAAAAACCTGATAAACAAGAAGAGTTACTGAATAAGTTGAATTCTAATTCAGTTAAAATAGAAAAAACTCTTAAAGAAATGAACGATACAATAAATAAGCTTAATACTTCAATCATTAACGGAACATCCACTCAAAGCAAAGATTTTAAGGACTTAGCTAAGCTACTGACAGAAGACATTAAAATTTTAATTGAAAACAAATAAAATGTTAAGACCTTTTGGAACGTCTGTGGCATTGAAAACATAAATTCAATTCGAAATTTCTTCTCTCAGGAATGAAGGAGAATGGCTGCTGTAAATTAGTGTAGATTTATGCATAATGGCCCAATGCTGTCTCCCCACTATTTTGATATGAAGCTGTATTGTATTAGCAAAAATATTTCGTTTAATTTCTTAAATCTAGCATTTTAAACGAAGTTGATTATAGATTTCGGAGTTGTGGCAAAGAATTACAAAATAATAGTACAGAAGAATAAAGAATTCAAGGAAGGTGATAAGAGCTATGGCAATTATAAATGCTCATTCATTTGAACATCATCCGTTTTCTATATCACTTTCATGTTCTGATGAAAACGCTACAAGCGGTGTTCCTCATAGATGTTTAATAGAAAATGGACACCATGATGTTTTTCTTGACTATATGACATTGGCCCTGCAAAATCATCATATTAGTCCTGAGGCTATAGAACGTCGTAAAGATTTAATCGAGTCTTTACGAATAATGGATGCGCCATTGCCCCTATCTCCATACCCACAAAGCTTCACAACCCAAAAAGGAAATTTTGCTGAAGTTTTTCTGGCAGAGTATTTGTACAAGACAACTGAGGCGGAACTCCCTATATATAGATTAAGATACAATCCAAATATAGAACAATCAATGAAAGGCGACGATGTTTTGCTTTTTGATTTGGATTCTGATCCGGTACGCATTATTGTTGGCGAATCAAAGTTCAGAGGAATTCCAGATAAGCAAGCAGTAGTCGATATAGTTGACGGGCTTGTACGTTCAAACAAGGCAGGGTTACCTATTTCATTAATGTTTGTTGCAGAGCGTTTGTTTGATGCTGGTAATTCTGAGCTGGCAAAGAAGGTTCAAAATTGCGCTATATTATTTGTAACAAATAAACTGCATATAGATTATGTTGGTCTACTGATGAGCAATCATAATGCGAAAAGAATTGTAAATACCCATGCCTCAAGTGAGCTTCATAGTTTATTAATGATATCGTTAAATCTTGAATCACCAGAGACGATTGTGCAACGAGCATTTGCACGATTGGAGGGTAATTTGTGACCATCCCTACAGATTATGCAATATCTTTGCTTCGTAGTTTAGATCAAAGTAGAATTGAAAACCTTGTAACTCAAGCTGATGCACGACGAATATTGCAAGAAGTTAGAGAAAACCGTGAAAATTATCCCAATTTTGATTCTGCACTTACAGAAAAAGCAACATATATAGCATACACTTTGATTTCTTGTGGTAGTTCATTGGTAGAAAATGAAGATGCAGAAACTACTACAGGGTTAGTAGTGCTAGAAAAAGCGGGAAAGTTATTGTCGGATGCATTTAAGTTTAATCTTGATGAGATAGAAACGAAAAACTACAATCTTTTGATTGCTGGTATGTCGTTATATGCAGCAAAGCAATATTCACGTGCATTTATTGTCCTCCATAATATCGATGCAGATTTTGCAGTTGGTCAAATAATTATAAATTTTATAAAAAAAGATTTTGAATCCATGCTTCAAATTGTAGGTAATGTTCTATTTACGCAAACGCCAGAACAATTATATCTCCGTGATTTTGATGAATGGGTAATATCACATGAAATTGCACGTTGTTTTTTAATTGTTACAGACTTCATTTACTCAGGCAATCAAGAGAACTTTACACTTATTAAGGATATCTTAGAAAAACTACTGGCTCTTTCTTCCGAGAGCGCTTTGACGCTCTACTGGCTTATTATTCGACTGTTAAGAATTATTTTTTCTACTTTTCAAGCTTCATCCCTATGGTCTATCTTGCCGCCGTTTCTTCCGGAAAAGCATATCACTGAAAAATATATCCGTTTACTCAGAGGGTTTAGATCTCCTGTTATAGAAATATGGCCATCTCAGACAGCGGCATTGCCGCTTGCTCTTGGTGACAATGGTGGTGCTGTTATTAATCTGCGTACAAGCGGTGGGAAAACAAGAATAGCAGAGATAGCGATCCTTAAGACCTTATCTACCCATTTATTATCAAAGGTTTTGTATCTTGCACCGTTTCGATCCTTAGCTTTTGAAATTGAACAAAGTCTAAATAGAACATTTGGACCTCTAGGCATTACAGTTTCGCAGTTATACGGAGGTTCAACTGCAAATGTTACGGATTTTGAACTAATCAATGAATCGCAAATCGTAATTGCCACGCCTGAAAAGGCAAAAGCACTTATTCGTTGTGGGTCAGGATTGGAAACAGAAGTAAAGTTAATTGTTGTTGATGAAGGCCACTTGTTGGGGGCAGAAGAAAGATACATTAAAAATGAAATGTTCCTTACGCATATTAAGGAGTTTGCTTCAAGAAATCAAATAAGAATGTTACTTTTATCTGCTGTGTTGCCGAATGCAGACGATTTAGCTCAATGGATCACAAGCGACTCGAATTTGGTAGCAAAGTCAGAATGGAAGCCTGCCTTAGAACGGTTAGGCTTATTACTGTGGGACGGTAATCGGGTTAGGTTAGAGTGGAAGAGTGAGGGTGAACCATTTAACCCAAATTTTATTCAAAAAGGCCCTTTGGGGTTCGGGCGCAGAAGAAATCATTTTCCAAATGATAAGAATGAAGCTGTAGCTGCAACAGCAGTTCGATTGGCCCAAAACGGGACAGTTATGATTTATTCAGCAAGAGCCAATTCAATTAATGGACTGGCTGAGAGTGTACTTCTAGCACTAGGAGAGCACCCAGATGATTATCTGTGGGATGATTCTCTATGGAAAGTTTTTGAAAGTGTCTGTTGTGAAGAACTGGGCAATGACGATATTGTTTTAACAGCCGCAAGAAAAGGGGTCATATGTCACAATAATCGACTGCCCACGCTTGTTCGAATTGCTATTGAAAGACTCATGCGTTCTAAATCTCCACGAATAATCATTGCTTCCTCAACACTCGGCCAAGGAGTTAATGTTGGTATTTCAACTGTGATTGTGTCAACCCCATATTATAGTGACAAAGCAATCAGTAATCGAGATTTTTGGAATATTTGTGGAAGAGCAGGACGTGCTTTTTCTGATGTGGAAGGAAAAATACTCTATACAATTGATACATCAAGAGCACAGTGGCAAGTTAATAAAGATAGACGACTTGCCCGAACTTATTTTGATAATCGACAAATGGAGGAAGTGCGAAGTGGTTTACTTGCCGCCTTAAAGGCAATAAGTAGAAATGCAAATCATACCGGCACTGATTTCGCGTTGCTTGTTGAAGCTATAGCAAATGATTTTGTTGAAGGAAATATTCGTGAAGATTTTTCTAATTGGTTAAACTCTATTTTTGACTTCATAGACGATGAGCTTCTTGCAATGCATGAAGATTTTAGTACAGATGAAGTCGATATAAACTGGATTGATGATGTCTTTAGAAATTCACTAGCACTTATTCAAGCAGAGAGCGAGAATGATGAACCATACCTTTCTCTTTTAAAAGCACGTACCTCTGCTCTGTTACGCAGAATACCTAATAGGACGGATAGAAAAAAGTTGATTTCATCGAGCGTTCCACTGTCAGTGTCTAAATCTATGTTAGATGATACTGATTTTTTTAGGAATCTCGCCTTGACATATATTCAATCTTCTGTTGGAGAAAATGATGATATTCAATTGATTGATAATATTGTTCGTGAACTAGAAATTTGGAGTAATCAAAAGGCTAGTAACTTAATGAACTCTATGCCGAAGCAAACAGTTTTGGATAATATGCGTCTTCTTTGGATAAGTGGAGATGCACTCGCTTCAATAATGACGATTGAACAAAATGCGGATGAAATTTCAAAAGATTACTACGGCTTCACGTTGCCTTGGATTATTCACGCTGTTTCTCAATTATTTGATCGTGAAACAGAAGAGAATGTAGTTCAGTTATATACATCACTTGCCGCGTTTGTTGAACTAGGCCTTCCCAACAACGTAGCTGTGAATATATATATGGCAGGAGTGCGTTCTAGAAGCGCGGCTATAGAGTTGTCCACTTTTGATGTTTTCAATAATAAGAGTATTAATGATATCAAGCAAGCACTTTCGTGCTTTTCAGTAGGGAATCATACTCTTTCAGACAGCTCAAGGGTATGTATAGAATTGTTTAAAGAATCCTCAAGAACACAGGCCCGAAAAAAAGTTGATTTT
>CAYVFQ010000004.1:0-22024 GCA_964451045.1 uncultured archaeon | reverse complement strand
ATGTTCATGTGTTATGAGTATGATGTCCGCAGGAACAGCCGGTTTAATTCCATAAGGGTCTATGTATATGACTTTGCCGTTAGTGAGTCTGAATGTTGCATGTCCCAGCCAGTTCAATTTTATTCCTTTATATTCGAACACGGAACCATCTAAATAGTAATACGTTTGGAACAAATAAAAGTTAGGAGCAAGAAAGCCTCAGGTGGGGGTTGAACCCACGACCTACTGCTTACAAGGCAGTTGCTCTACCAGCTGAGCTACTGAGGCATCTCCAATAATTTTGTTTTGCAATATAACTTAAATAGCTTTTAAGATACTAACTTAAGAGTATGCTAAGTCGAGAAAGAGCAGTTGAAATAGTCAAGAGGCACGTTACGCGCGAAAATCTTTTCAAACATATTCTAGCAGTAGAAGCAATAATGCGCGCTATGGCAAAGGAAGTTGGCGAAGATGAAGAGTTTTGGGCGATGGCAGGCCTTTTACATGATGCAGATTTTGACGAGACATACAAAGACCCTGAACGACATGGTACAAGAAGCATAGAAATTCTTGAAGAAGAAGCAAAGGACGAAGTGCCAGAAGAAATACTTCGTGCAATAAAGGCTCATAACCCTGAATACACAGGCGTTAAACCAGAGACAAAACTGGAGAACGCTTTGATTGCTGCTGATGCTGTGTCCGGACTGATAATAGCTTCTGCACTTATACTTCCATCTAAAAAACTAAGTGAAGTAAGAACAGAAAATGTGTCAAGACGTTTCAAGGAAAAGGACTTTGCTAGGAATTGCAACAGAGAGAATATGATGTTCTGTGAAAAAATTGGTATACTTAAGGAAAGGTTCTTCGAGATTTCGTTGATTGCTTTGCAAGGTATTTCTGACGAGCTAGGTTTATGATATGGAAACTAAATCACAAATTCCAGAAGAAGCAGCAAAAAAGTTTGTGAAAGCTAGCTATAGAATAGTAGGCAGCCATTCTGCTGTTTCTGTTTGCCACTGGACAAAAGAAAGTCTGAGAAGAAACCGTGTATGCTATAAGGAAAAATGGTATGGTATAGAGTCGCATAAATGCCTTGAGATGACACCTTCGCTTATTTGGTGCACGCATAAATGCCAGTTCTGTTGGCGACCTCTTGAATTCACAAAAAAAGGAGAGCCCAAACCGGGTGATCCAAATGAAATAATAAATGATTGCATTGAGGCCCGTAAATCGTTACTCACCGGATTCAAAGGAAACGAGAATGTAAACCTAAAAAAATGGAAAGAGGCAATAAGCCCGACAAATGCAGCGATAAGCCTTGCAGGCGAGCCAACAATGTATCCAAGAATAGGAGAGCTTATCAGAGAATTTAAAAAACGCAAGATGCAAACCTTTTTAGTGACAAACGGTACGCGCCCCGACAGATTAAAATCCTTAGAAACAGAACCGACAAACCTTTACATAACTCTTTGTGCTACTGACAAGAAAACTTATCTTAAAATCAATAGGCCAACAATATCGGACGGCTGGAAGAGATTGACAGAGAGCCTGGAGTTAATGGAAAGCTTTAACTGCAGAAAAGTTTTGAGGCTTACGCTTGTCAAAGGATTGAATATGGAATCTCCAGAGAAATATGCTAAAATCATAATAAAAACTCGACCAGATTTTGTTGAGCCAAAAGGATATAGCTGGGTAGGAGAATCGAGACAGAGGCTTGTTGAAGAAAACGTGCCTACAATGGACGATATGAGGGAATTCGCAAAAAAAGTTTCAGAGGAAACTGGCTACAAAATAGAAGATGAAAACGAACCGAGCAGGGTCTTGCTTTTAAAACATTAGAACTATATTAATTCTACAGGTGAATCCATGGGAAAGAAAAGAGAACCTGAGATGACACAGGAACAGATTGAAATATCTAGAATAAGGACGCCCAGAAAGGGCGAGATACTTGGTGTTATAGAGACTATGTTAGGTGGGGATAGGATGCGCGCTAGTTGTTCTGATGGAAAACAAAGAATCTGTAGAATACCTGGGAGGTTGAGAAAGCGAGTTTGGATGCGTCCAGGAGATTTAATTCTCATCAAACCATGGGTTGTTCAAGGGGACGAAAAGGGAGATGTTGTTTTTAGATATACGGCTACACAGGCAAACTGGTTGAAAAGGAAAGAATATACAAAAGGAATAGAATTTGGGCAGTCAGAATAAATCAGATAATTCTTCTTTGTAGATTGAGTTTACTTTTTTATTTATATGTTTAGGTATGGTTTTTGGTTTGTGAATTGAGAAGAATTTATTTCTCAATTCGTCTTCGCGCTCCTTGGCCTCGTCCATAAACTCTTTCTTGAAATCTTCAATCAGTTCTCCACGCTCGCCGTTCTCACAAGCTAAGAGAAAAGCTAAAAGTTGTTGGTCCCTAGCTTCTTTACTTTTTTCGTAGCAATCTATTTCTTTTCCATTGAAAAGAGAGAATAGTTTCTTATTTTTCCTGTCAAGAAGCAAGTTTCTCATCCCAATCCTTTTTATATCAAAACCAAATGCTTTCATGAAAACTATAGTTCTCGCACACTTACTGCAATTATGGCACCATCTTTCTTCATCACTCGCATCCAAACAGTCGCAACTTACCTGATATTTTCCAAATTCTCCATATCTATTATGTAAAATCTTTGTGAGTGCAATATTTGTTAACGGTTCTATCACACTTATCACATTCGTCCTGTTTCCTGTAGCTTCACATATCATTTCATTTTGCTTTAACATCCATTCACTCGTCTGGTCGAATGAAGGATAAGTTTGGAAACCGTCCTTATTCTCAAATCCGAAATTCATATCCTGTTGATTACCAACAACAACGTACTTTGCTTTGAATTCGTTTACAAAAGGAAGAGATATGAAGCAAAATCCAGTGAGCATGTGAGTGTATCCTATGCAAGTCTCATCCTTTCCCCAGAATTCAAAATCATTCAAATTCTCTAACTCATTCCTGACCACAAAAACCTTTATTCCGAAATTTTTAGAGAATATTTTAGCGTTTCTTATTTTTACTTCATTCTCTGTTGGAGATACGGTATCATTAATGTAAACAGCTATCGGATTAAGCCCGATCTCATCACACACAGCCAAACTTGTCATACTATCCTTTCCAAACGATAGTACATTAACAGACCTGTTCTGGAAATCTAAATCGTTTTTAAGAAAACTTTTTTCATTTTTGCTAGAAAACTCATACTTTATCTCAGAGAATTTTCTCATAATTTCTTGTGTAGAAATTTCATAATCCTCGACTGCATGCGGTAAACTGTTTCTTACAACTTCATTGAAAAATGGTTTGAACGTAGGCCTCGCTGTATTGTACTTCAATTTTTTAGCACCTGCCACAAGAGGTGTGTTTATTGTAAGCAAATGGGCGAGATTATCCAGAAGCGTATCTTTTGATGGATAGTTTTTCCAGACATCTTGAGAATATTCAAGAAGGAAGGTCTTTCCTTTAAACTCGGCTGATATGCCATTATCGATTTTTGAAAAAGTAATTTTCAGGTCCATTTTTAAAATTAGGGTTCTGAGATTTAATACTTTCAAAACTAAAATTGATTTTATGATTGATTTTGTTTCCATACCAGAAGACCGAATGAAAAAACTCGTATCCAACAAAAAACTTGTAAAAAAGCTGGAAGACTTGTTAGATATAAAAATAGACATCAACGAACAAGTTTCAATAGAATCTGACGACTCCATACAGGTTATGAAAGCTAGAGAAGTTGTAAAGGCTTTTGGTAGGGGATTTGAGTTTGAAGATGCCCTATACCTTCTAAATGATGATTATAGTTTGTGCATGATAGATGTGAAAGATTTTGCTGGAAAATCTTCAAATAGATTGGGCGAGCTTCGAGGTCGTGTTATAGGAAGGAGAGGAAAGACAAAAAACATAATTGAAAAACTTGCTAATGTGAAACTTTCAGTTTACGGAAAAACAGTCAGCATTATAGGAAAATGGCCCTCAATCGAACTTGCCAGGCAGGCAGTATGCATGCTGCTAGAAGGCAGAAAACATGGTACTGCATATAAATTTTTAGAGGAAAATATAAGAAAAACTAAATACTAAATAAAGGAGAACAAGCACAACGGAATTGTGGCCGCTAAACTTTAATAAAAACCAAATATAAAATGGATAAGATAGGTGTAACAATGAGTTCATCTGATGTGAAGTCGAGCGCAGAAAATATAGCAAAATCAATGAAAGCGATAAGCGTAGCTGAATTTTTTGAGAAGAACAGGCACCTTCTCGGTTATGAGAATTCAACAAAGGCTTTGATAACAATCACAAAGGAAGCTGTGGACAACAGTCTTGATGCATGTGATGAGGCAGGAATTCTGCCGGAATTACAAATTATACTGAAACAAACTGGAGTCGATAGGTTCAGGATGATTTTTGAGGACAACGGGCCGGGTGTAGTTGAGTCGAAGATACCAATGGCCTTTGGAAAAATGCTTTTTGGTTCAAAGTTCCACAGATTAAAACAATCTAGAGGTACTCAAGGAATCGGAATAAGTGGAGCCATACTCTATTCTCAATTGACAACAGGAAAGTCTACAAAAATAACTTCCAGTACAGGTGGCAAAATACATGAAATCGATATGATGATAGATACTGTGAAGAATGAACCTAATGTATTGTCAAAACTATCGTCTGCCAACAAAACTAACTGGCACGGAATAAGAATTGAGCTTGAAGTTGAGGGAAACTATATTGAACGATATCAGTCAGTTCCTGAATATCTGAAACAAACTGCAATTGCCAATCCTTATGCTCATATAATCTACAAAGGCCCGAACGGTATTTTGAAATTTGAGCGGACTACAAATACCATTCCTAGGCAACCAAAAGAGATAAAGCCTCATCCATACGGCATAGAAGTTGGAATACTTAGGAGAATGCTTTCGGGAACGCGGACTAAGAACTTGAAATCGTTCTTGATGCGAGACTTTTCAAGAGTGGGGGGAACATCAGCAAATCAGATATTGAGATTGTCAAAGTTGGAGTCTAAAAGGAAACCAACCAGTTTGGATACGGCAGAGACAGAGCGCTTGCATAAATCGATGCAGATGGTAAAATTGATAGCGCCGCCCACCGATTGCCTGTCGCCACTTACAGATGAACTTATTGAGAATGGACTGAAAAAAGAAGTAAATGCAGATTACTTTGTATCTGTCAGTCGGTCACCGACAGTCTACAGGGGAAATCCGTTTCAGGTTGAGGTAGGCTTAGCGTACGGAGGAGAATTGTCGCCAAAATCCACATCCAAGCTTTATCGTTTTGCTAACAAGGTTCCGCTTCTATATAATAAAAGTAGCTGTGCAATAACAAAAGCCGTTCAGGAGGTTGATTGGAGACGTTATGGACTGCAGCAATCCACAGGCAGTATACCTGTCGGGCCGCTGGTTATAATTGTACATTTCGCGTCTGTATGGGTACCTTATACGTCAGAAGGCAAGGAAGCGATTGCAAATTACCCTGTTATTGAGAAGGAGATAAAGCTGGCTTTGCAGGATGCTGGTAGGCAAATGTCGGGATTCATAAGAAAACAAAGACGTGCAAAAGAAAAGCAAATGAGAAGAAACCTGTTCAAAAGATACATTCCAGAAGTCGCCGATTCGCTTAATAAGCTTACTGGAAAAAATTCTGCAGAAATCTCAAAGAAACTGGAATATTTCATATCATCGAATAACAAAAAGTCGAACACTGAAGAAGCTGATAAAGATAAAAAAGAAAAGTAAATTGAGTTGATTGAATGTCAGACAAAGACACAAAGAAGAAACTGGTCGGAATGGGGATGGAAATAGTAGAAGAAATAGACAAAAAGGAAAATCCGAAAATAGAGATACCTGTAAGATCACTTTCGAATGTTGTTTATGATGAAAAGTCCAAATCTCTGAGTCTTGGAGACAAAACGTCGAAAAGGTTCCTGTTCAACGTTGCTCATGCGAAAAAGTTTATGCAAACAATGATGGTTGCAGCCTATTGTAAGGAATTGTTGAACGAAGGGATAAGCACAAGCCTGAGGGACATGTACTACAATCTGAAGAGAACTCTGAAAGACACAAATGAAAACTCTTTCAATGAGCAGAGCGACAGTGACCCGATAGTTGTAGATTTGGAAGTAGCCTTAGACGTTCTTCGTGAGCAACTTCACCTTACTGCTGATGTTCGCGGTCGCGTTGTAGGCAATGTGTCTGTTATTGATCGCGGCGATACAGTAGACTGGTCAAAACTTGGGAGTGGCGGCTGGGCAATTCCAAGCAACATCGAGAATTTGGACTTCAAGAAAGTCGATGCCAAGTATATATTGGTTATAGAGAAAAATGCAGCTTTTGAAAGATTACATGAAGACAGATTTTGGGAAAAACATAAGTGTGTAATAATAACCACACAGGGCCAAGCAGCTAGAGGTAGTCGTAGGTTAATTCAGAGACTCTCGAGCGAGCACAAACTTCCTGTATACGTATTTTGTGATTCTGATCCTTACGGATGGTACATATACTCAGTAATAAAATTCGGCTCCATGTCGCTTGCACATGTGTCTAATAAGTTAGGGACACCTAATGCAAAATATATAGGGCTTACTATGAGTGACATAGACGAATTCGGACTTGAAAAGTTTACAATCAAGGCAAGGGATGTGGACATAAAACGCGCAAAAGATATGATGAAATATGAATGGTTCCAGCATCCGGTATGGCAGAAAGAGTTGAAACTGATGATAGACAAGAAGGTGAAGGCAGAACTAGAAGCATTGTCAGGACGTGGTCTCAGATTCATGACAGAAGAATATCTTCCACAGAAAATCAAAAAGAAAGAGTTCTTGCCCTAAGCCTCTAAAACCAACATTTAAAACATTAACCTTTTAATTAGCTTTATGAAGCGAAGCGAAGGTGTTTATCATGAAGGACTGTGCAATCATACCGGCATACAACGAAGAAAAAACAATCAGTGAGATAGTGACAAAGGTCAAAAAAGCTGGTATAATACCGATAGTTATTGATGACAATTCTAGTGATAGAACTTCTGAATTGGCGAAGAGGAGTGGTGCAATCGTTTTAAGGCAGAGTTCAAATATGGGAAAAGGTGAGGCGATAAGGAGGGGTATAAAACACGTGTTTGAGACCATGCCAAAAGTGAAAAACTTGATATTTATCGACGCTGACATGCAATATAATCCAGAAGAAGCTTCTCTTCTCTTAGAACCATTAAAGAACAAAGAAGCTGACATAGTAATGGGTTTCAGGGATTGGTCGACGGTACCTTTTAGGCACAAACTTGGAAACGTAGTGTGGCGTATCGGTTTTAATATACTGTTTGGAACGAAGTTGAAAGATACTAATTGTGGATATATGTCGTTGACAACAGATGCAGCAAAAGTAATTGAAAATGCATTATATGGTGGGTATATAATAGAAAATGCAATCCTTTCTCATGCGGTCAAGAATAAGCTTAGAATAAAGCAGGTTCCAGTAACAGTTACGTATAACTACACAAGTAAAGTTCCTAGAGGTGTTCGTATAGTTAGCGGAATTTCAATATTTATTCTCAAAGAAGGGCTAAAATATAGATTTGAAAAGAAGTGATGATATAATCATAGCATTTTTAGCCATTCTAAAGTAATATTTAAAAATAAGGAAGATGGATTAATTGAAAAGGAGGGGAGCGTAGCTCAGCCTGGGAGAGCAATCGGCTGAAGACCGATGTGTCGCGAGTTCAAATCTCGCCGCTCCCATTCAACGTAAGGTAGTGATATGCCTAAGAAAAAAATATTTGAGGGAGAACTCGTAGAAAACAGAGTAGTTTTGAACAATCCTTCAGCCTTTTTTCTATACGAAGAGTCAAGTTATGGTAAACTACTTCCAGAGGACAAGCCAAAAAGGCTTGAATTGGAACTTATAGAGGCAGCATATCTTGTTGAAAAAGAAAGGTTGAAAGTTTTTGAAAAGAAAACAAAAAAAAGGAAGAAAAGCATTAAATTCGAGGACTTGATGAAAATTGGAGCTGAGAATGTCAACCAGTTTCATGCACAGTTCATGGTATATCGAGACCTCAGAAATCGTGGTTACGTTGTAAAAACGGGTTTCAAGTTTGGTGCCCATTTTCGTGTGTACGAACGAGGGGTCAAACTAAAAAGCGGTCCAAAAGCTTCTCATGAACATACCAAGTTTGTTGTTCACTGCGTGCCAGAGGAATCGGCATTCTCCTTACCTGAAATGTCTCGTGCAGTGAGACTTGCGCATAACATACGCGCAACCTTTGTCTGGGCTGTCATAGACAAGGAAGGATCTCCAACGTACTATTTAATACAACGGTTGACTCCGTAGGCGGTAAAATGGGAAATATTAAAACATCATTTGTGAAACGCATAGGCAAATCTCTTTATGAAAAATATCCTGACAGATTCGGTAAAGACTATAGCAAAAACAAAGAAGCAGTTAAAGAACTTATAGACATACGCTCAAAAAAGCTTAGAAACGTAATAGCCGGTTACATAACAAACCTTAAAAGTCAAGGAAACTGAAAGTACAACATTTTAATTTCTTAAAAAGCTAATTTTAGATAGGTGTCCCAGTGGCAGATTTACCAAAAATAGACGAGTTCATGTTTATTCTATTAGCAGGGCTTATACTCATTTTTGTCTTGGCGTTCTCTTGGGTTACCCCAGCAGAGGGACCACCTTTGGTAGAGGAATCATCATTCTCGATAAAGGCGGTGCCTGGGGAAGTTACCAAATTAGACTTTGTGGTTAGCGGTAAGACAGCACTGACTGCTATAAACGTTACAGCAAGCGGAGATATAGCCGAATGGGTGACATTCAACAAAGATAACTTTGATCTGTCTCAGTCCGACTCAACTACGGTAATTGCAAAAATAGAACCTCCAGACGATGTGGAACTTGGCATTTACAATGGACGGATAACCTTGGAAGGGTCGGGGGGCAAAGACACGTTTTCTGTGACTGTGGAGATTGTGGAAGAGGGAGAAATGGCGTCAACTACGCGGCTGATACCGGCATCAGAATTCCCAACAGAATTCTCAGTTGTATATGCAAAAGGTACAGACATATTGGACTCTAAGGAAAATGTAGTTGTATCAACGAGCTATTTGGCAAGGAATTCTGTGACACTAACTGGGTTGTTGACTGATGACAGAATGGATATAGCCACAGGCGGCAGCATCCAGATTAATGTAGAAAAAACGAACGGTTTTGGAAACCTTATCGTGATTTTTAATGGAGAAAAGATATATGACAAGAAAGTAGGCATAGGAGAACTATTGATTCCTATAAGCACAGACTTGATTGAAAGAGCGAATGTTGTTGAAATAAAGGCAAGCACGCCTGGCATAGTGTTCTGGTCAGACTCTAGATATGTTATAAAGTCAGCGAACTTCAACTTGAATTATGAAGGGGCTTTTGCGCAATCATTCAACATAACTTTGAGCGATTATGAGGTCAATAATTTTAAGAGGTTTAGCCTATTTGGACGTGTGAAAGATCACAGTAGCTCTCTACCAGAAATGATGATAAAGGTTAACAACCAAATCGTTTATTGGAAGACGCCACCGATATCGATTATAAGCGATTATTTGGAAGAAGATATGTTTGGCAATCCTCTGTACTTGAGCAAGGGTGAGAATACAATTACTTTCATGTTTGAAAAGAATGCCAAATATGAGCTGACCGATGCTATGCTGACAGTAGAATATTACGAATAGATTTCTAATCCTTATACTAAATACCAGCTAATAGCGTTATGAAGTCTCTTGTGCCTGTTGCAGCGCCTAAAATCCCTATTATAAGCTTCAGATATATAACAAATTCCCTGTCTATCGATGGGTCTTCTTTCAGTGAATGATCTATTATCTCAAGTATTGAGATTATTATGATGATTTTAAAAACTATGAAAGAAAATGGGCCAAACGTTTCTATCAAGAAAGCTGGTAATACGTGCTGTTCGTAATAGCCGAAGAAGTTCATGGCAACTGCTGTGGTTGTCGCGTCGAATATATGCAAAAGTGTGACTACCTTGTTCTGAGGGTTCCAAGAGATGAACTTGAGAATAACCAACCATGGCAAAAAGAAGATTATTACTAATGCAGCTCCATAGATATTAATGATCTTAATATAAGAGAACACGAAAGGCAAAAATGCCAGGCCAAGGACAAAAGCAGTCTTATAATATGGAACTTTGAATTTTCTGCTTATTGCAAGCGATAACAGTAAGCTCGCAAAGAGAATGGAGAATACAAGAGCATATATCCCTGGTGTTATAAAGAAATAAGAATCAACAATTCCAGTATCTTGGATGACTCTTAATGCAGCTCCAAAGATGATATAGGGTGAAACTACAAGTGCTAACCGTTCATCTATTTTTATTTTAAGCTTTTTGAGAATTCTGAAAACAACGTAAGCGGCACCAATAAGGACAATCGAGTATGAAATGGTTTTCGGAACGTCGTAACCGCTCTTTTTCGGTGAAAGAAAATAGTCAGCCAAATCTCTAAGTTGCATTGAAAAATTAATATCTCTTCAAGTTTAAAAGTTATTCAATGAAAAAGAATATTTTGTTGGCAAGTCTAGTCTTAGTAGTTGTCCTTTCAGGTTGTGTCGAACAACCAAGTGATAGCGGTTTGACGTATAAGAACGACGTAATAACCGTTGAAGATTATTACGTGTCTGACAAAATACCTTATCAGAATAGTCCAGTTACCATCGAATTTTTGGTCAAGAACAATGGCGAAGAAGCCGTGCCAAGAGTGGAAGTTGGTTTTCCGAACCATCCTGGATTTAAAATAATCGATTTGGCCTGCGAAGGTACAATTCCATTAGACAAGGATGGAGATGGTACGATAGAAACCTGTGTGTTTGACGAAAATAATGATTTTGAAGAACTTGAGTCTCTAGACACCCGTTCAATACTTCTTACTTTGAAGGCAATGGACTTAGGCCTGCTTAATGCCCAGACATACACGATGTCTTATTACATAGAATACGATTATTCAGGTTTCAGAAAGATGGACATACCAATTATAGATGGTGTGACGTTAGATAAGCCTTTAACACCTTACTCTCAAAGTACACCAACGTACGGGCCTATAAAAACGGAATTTGAGATGCCTGCACGGGCTGAAAAAGTTGTCGATGACAAGGTGGTAAAGGAATATTGGGGTGTTGGCACAAAACCTTTCAAGGTATCAATGAAATTCACGCACATTGGAAGCACATCAATTGGTAATATAAGAGAACCGAAAATTGAAGCAGGAAAAGTTGTACTGGATTTGAGAGGTTCGTTAGAAATAGGAAAAGTTGGAGAAGGGGACGATATTACTGAGTTGCCGTGCGATTTTGAGAGTTCTGGCAATGTGTATATATCAAAAGACGATTTGACTATACCGAGCGAGCTTGTATGTAGTTTCCAAGCGGTCCCATTTGAAGATCCAGAAACATTGGCAACCATATGGGCAGATTTCAGCTACACGTACAGATATACAGTATCTGAGCAGTTTGACATACAACCATTTTACTGAAATCTAAAGCAGCTAACCAGAAAACAGGTTTAAATTAGTTAAACTCAAAATTATTATAAAGGTATGGACGATGATAAAGTATAATTCAGCCTTGTTAATTTCAATTTTAGCTGTGGTACTCATTTCTGGATGTATAGGACAATCTTCAGAAGCCACGGGAGGGACAAAAGGGGTCGTAATTAAGAGTTTTGGCCCTGTCATATCAGAAATTTATTCTGGAGATTCAGTGACCTTTGAAGCAAATGTCGAGAACATTGGAGAGGAAGACGCTACAAATATTAAGTTGAAGCTTTTTGGTCTTGGAACTGACTGGACGGGCGACGACTGGGCAATATCTGCTAGCAGAATTAAGAGTGATATAGGTTCCCTTGAGCGAAGCCAATCAGAAGACGGAATTCAGGGCGGTGTTGGTTATGAACAGTGGGATGTCACATCCCCTCCGGATTTGAAAGTAGACAATACATACAAAGCGTCTGTCAGACTTTATTATAGTTATAAGACAACTGCACTGGCAAACGTAAAGGTTTATAGCAATGAGTATTTGAAGAGCAATCCGGAAGACGCTGAAAGCACAATGACTGCTTCTGGGATAGATACGTTCACAGTAACAGATGCTCCGATTACAATTGAGTTGGCAGGGCTATCAAGACCGCTTGTGTATAGAGAGTCTGGCCAAGAGTCCTCGATGACCGTTCTGATTAGCAATATCGGAGACGGCAAACCGTACCAGAATTCTAATAATGAGGATAAGCCTTATGTGACTATAGAAAGTATGACAGTCCATGGTGACGATTGTTTGGATAACATAGAAGGACAATACAGGCTTCCTCGCAGTGGTAAAAAATCTGTTTCTTGTAGGTTTAGACTTCCAGAAGTCGACTCTTACACAACAATTCCAGTTGAGATTGAATTGAGTTACAATTATTTTGTGGACAGTACATCCAGTATAAAGGTTTTGAAATCTTTTGACATTGGCGGAGCAACTACAACCACAAGAATCACTGATACGAGTACGTGGACCGAGGTCCTCTATGAGAACTGTAATAGCATAACTGAATGGACAAAGGGCGATGCGTGGGAAGTGGAGTCCAGAAAATGCCATGCAAGCAATTGCGATAATGAAGATAGACTAACTTCTGCGAAGATTTCTGGATTAAAGAACATGGAAGAAGCAGAACTCACGTTTGACTGGGAATACATATTAGACGACGATGAATACGTGAAAGTCTATGCGAATGATGGCAGTGGTTGGGATATGATATGGAGTAGAACGTCTAGTAGTTCAAATGAAGAGAAAGATGGGACGGCATCAATAGATCTTGTCAACAAAGGAATAGACCTCAATGAAAACGTTAGGATAAGGTTTGAATGTGGAGGAACGGGAACAGGAGACCATATATACATTGATGATATAAAGATAGTTGCAAAGAGCGGCGGAAGTGAAGGATTATAATTTTTTTAAAACTATTTCGTGATTAGATGAAAAAAACAATGATATTTTTTGTATTTTTTATCTCAGCTTTCCTATTACTGTCATCTAATGCTTATGCATCAATTCGGATGCCGATGTATAAGACATGTGAAGAATGTATAATGGCAGACGGAGACAAGGGTGACTATTATTGGAGATATTGTGAGGATGGAGATTTGGAAGAAAATATAAAAAACGGGTGGTGTGAAACTAAATTTGATGGATTTTTGAACACTAGATCATGTAATCAGCATTTTCGCGGCTGTGGTGATACCGGTGGTTTTATATACACAGATTGTATAGTTGATTATTGCCCAGGCATGGAAGTGGACCTTGAAGCCATATTTGAGACATGCGAATCCTGCTTAGCAGATGGAGATCATATATGGAGATATTGTCGAAATTCATATGGTGGTCCAATAGTCGGATGGTGCGAACGTTCGACTCCAATCTTGTTTGCTAGAGACACTTGTAATGCACTACATACACCATGTGCAGACCACACAGAATGTTTTCGGGAGGCTGGAGAATGTTCAGCAATAATGAAAGCATCGGCAGCACCGGAAATACCAGAAAGTTACGTTGATGAATCCGAAAGAAGAGGCACTACTACATCAACCACAACAACCATTATAGAGACTACAACATCCACGACCACTGAAACCACGGCAGAAACTACGACTACTATACCAACAGACTGGGAAGACTTGGGATGCGGTGTGGAGTGTGGGACAGCAAGCAGCTTTGTTTATGAAGGAAAATGCTATAATGATAGACAATGCAAAAGAAAACTTGACCCAGCTGGGGCTATATTATACAAGTGTGATTATGACACGTCATGTGCTTGTTCTGTTGATACTCCTGGATATGCTACTGTGAGAGATGCCGATGAGACAAGCAAATGGTTCGTATCCTGTGGGGAGACGATAAGCGGTTGCGTACGAGGGACAGATACTGTATGGTATAAAATAGATGATACAGCCGACACAGAAGAAGTTACCATCACTTTGTCCCATTCCGGATATAGGTGCAATAAAAACGACCTTTACGTTTATCACAGTTATTATGAAACTCTCGGTGGTAATGAACTTGGTAGCTCTACCGGAGATAAAGAGGTAGATACATGGACCGGCAGCTCGGAGAAAGACAGCGATCTTATAGTGAAAATAAGGGGAGATCAGACTTCTAACCATAACTGTCAGTGGGAAATGAAAGTTGTATGCGGAGAAGCAGGTACAACAGCTACGACAACAGAAACCACAACCACCATATCAACAGAGGAGACTCAAACAAAAGAATTTGAGCTGGTTTCAGGATACAACATGGTTGTGTTTCCAGTGGAAGTTACTCAAGAACAGCTAGAAGATGAAGGCTGTGATTTGGATTGGTGGATTAAAGGAGACCTGAACTGGGACGAAGACAGGTACAGCGATACTGACAAATTTTTCACTGTTGTCAAAGGCTCACCGAAGAACAATCTTGAAAGAATGACTTCACATGTAATGGAACCTCTTACTGCTTATCTGATTTCTGAAATAGGCGATGGCTGCACGTTCGACCTCGAATATGGAGCTGAGGAAAAACTAGAAATTGTTCCCGGTTACAATATGATTGGCGTGCCGATAGAAATATCCCAAGATGATGAGAGGCTTTCCGATTGCGACTTTGACTGGTGGATTAAAGGAGACCTGAACTGGGACGAAGATAGATATAGTGACACCGATAGATTCTTTTCTATTGTCCAAGGATCGCCAAAAAATACTCTTGAAAGAATGACCAGTTCCACAATGGAACCATGGATAGGGTACCTTGTTTCTGAAATAGGCGATGGTTGTTCCATTTCATTGGAAGATATGTGGCCGTATTAAAATGTGGTGGGTCTGCACGGAATTGAACCATGTTCTCCACCGTGTGAGGGTGGCGTCCTACCATTAGACTACAGACCCGTATTATTTCAATTGTAGCTACGATTTAAAATCTTTTAGACTTCGCTGTTCCTTTGCTTTAGCGACTTGTTTTTTCTTCAGTTTTTCATATTGCTTATTAGAAAAAACAGGTACGCCATATACACCATCATATCCAGGTATATATTTCACCTCGCCATTTCTAGTCTTTACTATCGCATCTGCAATTTCCTCACTTGTCGCTTTTAACAGTTCCTCTTTCGTTACATTCAACAGCACATTAAACTCATTACCAAACCTTTCAATAAGTTCATCTTGCTTTTCAATAACCCGTTTTGAATATAGCTGATTTATTCCTGTGACAGATGATATAATTTCGTAAAGTGGCAATAAGGATTTGAACGGTATCGCATCTTTTGGCTTGAAGCCTTCAGGCCTTTTTGCTAGTTTTTCAACTCTCTGGAGCACACCGATAGTCAATTTTTTTCCACATATAGGACATTTGTTATTCTTTTTCAAGGCATCCTTTGGATCCAAGTTTATTCCACATTTCCTGTGACCAGTGAAATGATACTTACCGTAAGATGGCTCGACTTCGATAGTGAATTTCAACCGCTTCGGATCTTTCTTTATTATTGTCTTATTTATCTCCTTATACGTCACTTTTCTAAGTTCAAACGCATTTGCCTCTCGGCCTATCCTCCATACCCAAGGACTGTGCGAATCCGAGTTTGATAAAAGGGTCACTTTATCAAGGCTAGGTATGCGCCAGTTCATTGAAGGGTCGCTGCTCATGCCCGTTTCAAGTGCATGTATATGTTTCGTTTGATCTTGATAGCATTCTTCCAGCGAATCAAACCCTGAGAATTCTCCTAGAACACCGAACCAGCTAGTCCACGCATGGGCAGGGTAAATGAGAATATCATTAGAGATTTCCATAAGCATCTCAACTAATTCCGGTGATGAAAGTCCGGCTAGTATAGGTCTTCCATCAGACTTAAGCTTGCCATATTTTTGTAGAGCCTCAGTTATCTGCTCTACTATTGCTATGCTTGGCGCATGTATAACATGATGTATTTTTCTCGTTTTGTTTTCCTGAGTGTAAATCGTTGAGATTTCGCTCGTTAATATCCAATTCATTCCATCGAATTCAAAAATTCCAGAATTTTTTTCAGTCTCGCTATTTGCGAGTTTTTCTTTTATTTGTGTAAGCCAAATAGGGTGGGTGAAATCGCCTGTGCCGATGAGACTTAATCCTTTCAGTTTACCATGTTTTGATATTTCCTCTATGGTCATGCTTTTACTTGTTGCCCGACTGAGGTAACTATGTATATGAAAGTCCGCTATGGTCTGCATAGAAAATTAATTCTCTCCAGAAAATTTAAGTTCTTCACGTTTTTATACTACTAACATGCCAGATGATGTGAAAAGTAACATTGTTAAAAACAACAATACGAGCCACATCATTGGACTCCAAAACATAACCTTTCCGCCATCGAGTTCCTTTATTGGGACCAGATTAAAAAATGCAAGCCAGCTGTTTATTGTGGCCATTTGAAGAAAAACTGGATTTGCCCCCGGACCTGCAAGCATATTACAGATTAAAGCAAGTGCCATGTTTGTCAGCGGGCCAGCAACTGATATGAACCCTATTTCCGTTAATGTTGGAAATCTGTCTTTCATACCCCACCTCCCGAACTTATAGGCGCTTATTACAATACCTCCAACCAACAACAACTTTATACCAACCAGCATAAGCATAAGGCAAAAAACGACACCGGGTATCCATAGTCTATATGTGGCATTAGCTCTGAGTTTTCTGGCAACAATGCGCTGGGCAAGTTCGTACAGAGCAAATGATAAACTTACAGGAAAAAGAACTCCTTTGAAGTTTTCGAAAGTACTTTCGGGTTTCAACCAATCGTATCCAAAAATCAGGCTTATCATTACAACTGCCAGAACCATGTTACTTAATTCTTTTAAAAATGGGGTCTTTGTATTCTGTTTTGAAGTAGGTTTTCTGGATTTGGTTTTAGATTGTTTTTTCCTAGTCATAAATAAAAATTTAATTTACAACTATTTCTCTTTTCCCTTGCCCATTAAAATTTATCGCTATTTTTAGTGTCAATAAAATAAGGCAACGCTTCCTCTATATTCGATACTTCTTTCACTTCTATGCCAACTTTTTCCCCTACGTTGCTTATCACCTCTTCATACTCTGTTGTGCAATAGTTGAACGGGCCAACCTTCTTGCATTCCTGATCTCGGTCGGAATAGGTTTGTTCCGACTGACCATGTGGAACCAAGAATAGCATGGCGCCAACGTCTCTTGCAGCTGTAGCCTTCTCAGAAATACCACCAACACGTCCAATGGTACCGTTTTCTTCTATGGTTCCGGTTATCATCACACTCTGGTTTATCGTTTCATTGTATAAAGATGCGATTGTGGCAATTGTCATGGCGGCGCCAGCAGAAGGACCTTCGATCAGGCTAGCCTTAATATCTATAGAATAAATAATATCCACATTTGAAAGGTCATATCCTGTGTACTGTTCAGCCGCGAGTCTTGAAGCTTGAATCGAGTATTGAGTATCAGTCCAGAAAAGGAGCTGATTTATATCAACAAGCGCCCGGCCGCTTCCTTCAATCGAATCAACGTTTATTACCGTCACAATGCCATTCCCGTCTTCATCGATGGCCGGCACCTTTATAGAAGATTTTCCAAAAGACAGATCAGAAAGCATACATACTTTTGATTGATTTGTAGAATCTCTCAAGTTGTCGACAATGTAAGTCTCAGTGCCTTTCTCTGTTATCATGAACATATATGCAGCTGCTATTAATACTACTATGATTGCAAATGATAGAACGATATTTTTGTCCATGTTACAACTACTCGAATTTTGTTAATTATTAATTGGAACTTTGAAACTGATATAAATAGTGCAAGGAGCGACCTAAGATTGTTGTAAACCGTGTAAACCGGTTATCCGGTCTCCTTTCTCCACCCTGTTTACCCTATAGCACTTGAATGAATACGTACCCTTGCTGCATTCCTGCCCTGGGGGATTTGTAGACACACAAGCCAATAGGGGCAAAGCTTCTCAGTCCAGAGCCCGGGTCGATTTACCCAGCATACCCCGCTCAAAGGTTTTTGGTTCGGACATAAAGACCGTTTTCCGAAAAAGGTGAGGCCTAACCACCCAGACCTATCTCCTTGCAAAAGAAAATATGTTCAATGGGTTTAAATATGTTAGTTATTTTTTGAGTACTTTCTCCATCCTGTCCAATGCATCTCCTATCTGCTCGTACTTTGTAGCGTATGAGAATCTGATGAACCCTTCACCATGCGGACCGAAAGCTGAACCAGGAGTGGTTATGACATGGGCCTTTTCCAAAATATCATCTGAAAAATTATAGGAATTTTTATTAAAGTTATCACATCTTGAGAATGTATAGAAAGCACCTTGCGGCATCTTCGTCTGCATACCGATTTCATTGAGTCTTTTAACAATGAATTTCCTACGACGGTCATATTCCTTGACTTGGTCTTCGATGAACTTCCTTGTCTTAGGGCTTTTCAAACCTTCTAACGCAGCATACATAGAGGGAACGGGCGCACATATATGACCAAAGTAATTATATTTGAAAACATGCTTCATAATTTTAATAGGTCCGGCTGCATATCCAACTCTAAGTCCAGTCATGGCGTAAGCCTTTGAAAAACCATTGACTGTTATTGTCCTTTCATCGAGTCCATTAAATGACGCTATGCTATAGTGTTTTGTATTATCGTAAATTATATCTTCGTAAATTTCATCTGAAATAATAATTATATCTTTATCAATAGAAAACTGTGCAATCTCTTCAAGTTGTTTCTTATTAAAGATGCCACCTGTCGGATTGCAGGGGGAATTTATTAATATGGCTTTAGTCTTTTTTGTGTAATGCTTATCCAAATCTTCCTTAGTCGGCGCAAAATTGTTTTCTTCAAAAACGGGGATAAAGTTAGGCTTCGCATGCAATGTATTAATAAGCGATATATACATAAGGTAAGTCGGATCCATTAAAATTATTTCATCATTAGGTTCAAGCACTGTCGCCATGATAGCTTGGAGTACAGGCGACGATCCAGATCCTACAGTCACTCCAAATGTCGGATCAACATCAATACCATTCTCTTTCTTTAACTTTTCAGCAATAGCTTCGTTCAATCCCGGTATAGAGCCAGCGGCCGCATAATGTGTCTGGTTATTTCTAATAGCCTTTATCATGGCTTCTTTCATAAAATCTGCCATATCAAAATCCGGTTCGCCTCTTCCAAGACTTATTGCATCTTTGTATTGTTTAGCCTTTCTTGCAAGTTCAGATATTGGGCTTTCCGGAACTGAAAGAAGGTCTTTCGTGACAAATCGTTCTAATTCAGCCTTTTCATCCATAAAATCTACCTATTCAATAGACACTAAAATTAATTAATTTTAGTGTAGACATTAAATTAAGTTATATGATGAAGAATTTTTTTGAGCCAGACTCAGTTGCGATAATAGGCGCTAGTCATAAAAAGGGAAAACTGGGACGGATAATCCTTGAGAATTTTATCTATGGAAATTTTAAAGGAAATGTTTATCCCGTCAACCCTAATACTGAACCAATACTTGGCAATGATGCCTATCCTAATCTCAAGTCGATACCAGAAAAAGTAGATTTGGCTGTTATTGCAACGCCGGCAAAAACAATACCATCGATATTGGAGGAATGCGCAAACGCTAAAATAAAATCAATCGTAATAATATCTTCAGGATTCTCGGAAACAGGCCCAGTGGGTAAAAGACTGGAACACCAATGCAAGAAGATAATAGAAAAGAACAAATTACAGGTAATAGGCCCTAACGGGTTGGGAGTTTATGACAGTACTAGCGGGGTTGACACACTTTTCCTTTCCCGCAGTAGACTTGGCAGACCAAAAGAAGGTAACATAGGATTCATTTCACAGTCGGGGGCTGTGGGTTCCGCTATGCTTGACTGGTTAAGCGAGCAGGGTATAGGGATATCTAGATTTATTTCTTATGGAAATGGAATTGGACTAAACGAAGCTGACATGTTTGAATTCTTGGCCAATGATGAGAAAACAAAGGTAATTGTATCATACTTAGAGGGAATAAAATCAGATGGCAAAAAGTTTATTGAAGTTGCAAAGAAAGCTGTAAAGAAAAAACCGATAATAGTTTTGAAGTCGGGAAAGACAGAAAAAGGTACAGAGGCTGTTGCAAGCCATACTGGATCTCTTGCAGGCTCTGCGAAAATATATTCGGCCGCTTTCAAAGAGTCAGGAATAATAGAGGCTGATAACTGGATAGAGCTTTTTGAATTTGCGCGCGCATTCTCAAAACAACCTTTACCAAAAGGAGGAAAACTTTTGGTCGTAACTAATGGCGGAGGATTCGGTGTCCTTGCAACTGACGAAGCTGAAAGGCGCGGAATAGATATGAGAGAACCCAGCAAAAGGATGAAGAATTTTTTGAAAAGTAAGATGCCCAACTACGTTTCATTGAATAATCCTATAGACCTTACAGGTGACGCTACATCAGAAAGATATGAAATGTCGATAAGAGAAGGTTTCAAGGAGTTTGATGGAATTGTGGCTATAGTACTTTTTCAGATCCCAACTTTGAACAGAGATGTGGTGACAAAGATAGTGGAATTGTCTAGAGAATTCAAGAAACCAATACTTTGTTGCGCGGCCGGAGGCGAATTCACGAACAAGCTAGTGAGAGAGCTAGAACAAACTGGAATCCCTACGTATCTTACACCGGAAAGAGCGGTAAGGACATTTGATGTAATGTTGAAATATTCAAAATTAAACTAATGGAATACCTTTTGAAATTTATCATCGCTCGGTAAATCTGAGCGCTTCTTAAAAAAACTTTAAATACTTTCTATACTGTTTACTCAGTAAATAAAACTTCAACGTTTCAAAGAGACTTGCAATGTTCGGTGTTTAAAAGATGGCTGCTAACAATGAGATTGAAGGTTTTGACAAAGAAGAACTTGAGTTGGACGATTGGGGCGATGAAGACGACGAATTCGACGAGCTGATGTGACACTGAAAACAATGATTTATCAGGGAATTGTAATTTTTTATTTTTCCTTTTTCTTTTTCAAAGTTAGTTATATTTTTATATAATGTGATACATCTATGATATCATTAGAAAATGGGAAAAGGTTAGTTAGGATATCTCGGCATATTGCTGAAAAAATTATTAAAGACAATAATGAGGATAAAGTACAGAGGTCAGAAATTAAAAAATATATAGAAAGAACTAATAACAAAGACTTAAACGAAAAGCATGGCGTATTTGTTACAATAAAAAATTTTAAAACTAATTTGCTTCGAGGATGTATAGGATTCATTTCTCCAAGTCCCTTATGGGAGACAGTTCAGTGTGCAGCATGTCTTGCAGCATTTGGGGACCCTAGATTCTCTCGGCTTACAAAGGATGAATTATACGATGTTGTGTTTGAAGTTTCTGTGATGTCCGAGCCAATGCTCGTATCAGGTAAAACCTTGGGAGATCGAAAAAAGAAAATAAAAATCGGACGCGATGGGCTGATAATAATTAATGGAATGTATAACGGGTTGTTGCTACCGCAAGTCGCTGTTAAACATAATATGTCAGTGGACGATTTCTTAGTGTCATTGTGTCACAAGGCTAACCTTACAAAAGAGTTTTTGGAAGATGAGAATACGAAATTATTGAAGTTCCAATGCCAAATATTTGAAGAGCAGAAACCGAATGGAAAAATAACAGAAATAAAGATTTTCTGATGTTACCACTCTGTAAGAGTAGGTTTTATCTACTTAGAAAGACTTTTATCCTCTCGTAATTGAAATTTAATTTAAGGTGAAACCAAGAAATGGTATTCAGTGTAACGCTAATCGATGTAGGAATAGCGTTCCTGTTAGCAGTTGCATTAGCTGAATGGGCCAAAGTTAGGAGGAAATCTGAAAAGGGCTTTGGATGGCTAGCAACTGCTGGTGTGTTCTTCCTGTTTGCAGGAACACTTGATGTGGGCTTACTACCAGGTCTATACGACTATGTT
>CAYVFQ010000003.1:0-24881 GCA_964451045.1 uncultured archaeon | reverse complement strand
CCTCTCTTTCTTGTTCATCTTCTGCTCCCAGACTTTCTCCACCTTTGGCGGGTGTGCTATCCGACCCTTCACAGACTGCGGCACTTTCCTTGCACGGTACATCAAGTACCCAGGTATCTTGCCGTGCAGTCTTGACATGCGCGCCATCTCTCTTCCCATCATTGTCCATCTGACGCGTCGCCTCCTTCCATGGTAATCTGCAGAGCTTCTCTGGCCGGCCATAGGATCTGTCCCGTATGCATGCCTGCGCTTGCTCATCGTACTCAAAAATGCGCGTACTATCAGGTCTTCCCTGATTCTTGTGGAAAACACTTTGGGCAGATCGACCTTCTCGCTCGTTTTCCCTTTCAAATCGTACACGCTTGCTTTCATCAAATCACTTCACGATTTCCCTTATCTCGGCCACTGAAAATTTGTGCCTGCCTGGTCTTATCGCAGCACGCAAAAATATCATCCGCTTCCTTGGACCAGGTACCGAACCCTCAATTAGCAAATAGGACCCTTTTATTACTCCGTAATGGTTGAACCCTTCCTTTGGCGTAATTTCCCTACCTGCATCATCCGCTTCGTTTATCTTTAATATGCGTTTGTTGAACTCAGTGCGCTGGTGGAATCCTTTCTGTCCGGCCATTGGCACAGTCCATCTGACCTTGCCTGGACTTTCTTGGCCAAGCGAGCCCACATGCCTCCTCTTTCCCTTTGCACTGGGTCCCTGTATCATCACACCGAACCTTTTAACAGGACCGACTGTTCCTTTGCCTGTTGTTATGCTTATCGTATCGACAACGTCGCCTTCCCTAAGGACATCCGTCGGCTTTATTCCTTTCCCAAGCACATTCTCTGCAAACTTGAGTTTGTCTTCCATTGTCTTTCCTACGACTTCAACCTCAAGAATATCAGATTTTTTCTTGCCAAAGCCAGCCAGTTTTGGCTGCGTGGCGACTATCAGCCGTAAAACAGAGATATTTTCCATCTGCTTTTTCATCTTCGCGAATTGTGCGCTCGCTCCCTTTGTTTCTGCCTTTTCGTCTTTTTTCGCTTTTTTTAGCGGTTTTCTCTTAACAACAATGCTCTTTGGCAACTTGTCCGTCCATGCTTCAGTTATAATTGACATGCCAGAAGTCGTTTCTTTATAAGCGCGAACACCAACGGCAAGCATAGGAGGACAGTCAAGCACGGTCACAGGTACAGTGATGTCCTCACCGAATGTCGGCGATCCCTTGACCACGTCTTTTACAACAACATGAAGCATCCCGGCTTTGTACGTTGCAAATCCTAGCAGTTTGGACTTGTCTATGCTGGACTCGTCGATATAAGGATAAGTGCTTATGCTCGGATAAATCCGCTTGGCCCTTTTCCTTGGCCAAAACTGCAACGACCCTGCGCGGGGCTTTCTTTTTGTTGGCATGCGACCGCCCTTTCGAATTTAACAATTTTACCAATTGTCATATTTAAACCCAACTCCCGCCGGTAGCGTTGGCGCAGTGACAGCTACCACACTGTCGCTGTGTAGTTATTTAATAAAGAATTAAGTACAGGAATAAATAAAAATGTTTAAAATTCTAAAAAAACAGAGTGATTGTATGGAAAAATGCATATTCTGCGAGATAGTCAATAAAAAAATACCCGCGATGACTGTGTACGAAGATGACAGATTCGTTGCTTTTCTTGATATCAGTCCATTGAATCCTGGGCATACTCTTATAATTCCTAAAGACCATGTAAGGTGGTCATTCGAAGTTGAAGACTTTGGAGATTATTGCGAGGTTGCAAAGTCAGTTGCAAATGCTGCAATAAGTGAACTTGAAGCTTTCACCGTAAACATACTTACAATCGGATTCGGTGAAGGAATGGTTCCTCATGCACACATACATATTGTACCAAGGTTTGAAAACGATGGTCTGCCTAGTCTTCCAATACTTGATAACAGGAAAGAAATACCTAAAGAGGAGATGGAAAAGATTGCTGCGAAAATTAAAGCAGGAATAGAAAAGAATCCCCCGAAAAAAGGAAGCGTTCCGATTAGTGAAAAGCCTGAAGAGCCAAAGGAAGAAGCTAGAGAAACGTTAAGCGAAGAGGATGTTGCATATATGAGAAGTATGTCTGAAAGCGGGTAAAAGTGATTTGATGGGAGAGAATGTAAAATACTTTGATACTGGGGGCAAAGAACATACAGACGACGCGCTGGAAATTGCAAGAGATTATGCTGACAATCATGGAGTAAATTATATAGTTGTCGCGTCAACAACCGGTTTCACAGCAAAAAAGGCATCTGAGGTGTTCGAAGGAAAAAACCTTGTCATTGTTACTCACGAGCATGGTTTCAGGGGAGAGAACTCTGCAGAATTTCCTCAAGACCTGCGTGAAGAGTTGGAAAGCGCGGGCATAAAAGTAGTGACAGCCGCGCACGCTATGGGCGGCGTTAGCAGGCTCATTGAAGGATCTGTTGGCTCCATAATCACAAGCACATTGAGAATGTTCTCTCAGGGCGTCAAGGTCTGCGTGGAGATTGCGTCTGAGGCTGCGGATGCAGGATATGTGAAAACCAACGAGGATATAATCTCGATCGCAGGAACGGGAAGGGGTGCGGACACTGTGCTTGTATTGAAACCGGCCAACTCAAGAAGGATGTTCGAGACCAAAATCAGGAAAGTACTTTCAATGCCTATGTAGAAACCAAATAATTTTAAATACGATGTTATATAGACATAGTTATACCGTCGGGCGGCTGTTGTCCAATCTGGTTAAGACTCGAGCCTTCCAAGCTCGCTATGCGGGTTCAAATCCCGCCGGCCGCACTATTATTAATTTCTTAATGCACTTAGTTTTAAAACATGACAGGAATAGAGATTCTAGACGAACTAATGGGAGACCCTTATAATGGTGGGATAGTGGCCATAGTTTTCGATGTACAGGGAACTGCTATTTCGACAATGAATTACATAAACTCTGGGATAGTAGAACTGCTTGGACATATGGTCAATATTGGGCTAGGCAACAGTCTCAAATCTATTTATAAAATTGTGAAAAGTTACAAAAACAAGGAACTTGAGAAAACCCTTGAAAATATTATGGAGTTTTTTTCATATATAGATGCAAAGGCTGTCGATAAATTCGGTTATACTGCATCAAAAAAAATAGACATAGAGTTCTTAGACTTCCTTAAAAGCTATCCGGGAAGAATGAGGATACCCTTGAGCAGAGAAGTTGACATACTGGGAAATCGTATTCTGAAGCGTTTCAAACAAGAAGGTGTTCCATGCCATGGGTTTTTCATGAACCGTGCAGGTGTGAGCGAAAATGATGAACTTACCGGAAAGCTTTTCCCATATGCATCATTCAGTAACGGGTATAACGAAAATGGACTGATAGAACAGATATATAAAGAAGATATGCCTGAATGGCATGGAAAAATACAAACAGGGAAAGACAAACTTGAAGCGTTCAAATATCTTGAAAAAATACTGGACGGTAGATTTGTATATATTACTGATAAACATTCTCATGAGTGGCCTTTACTCAGGTATATAGAGCACACTGATCATATATATATTCCGATAAAAGATCTGAAGAAATATATGAAAACAAATGCCAACAGAAGCCAAAACCATTGACTATCAAACTTTTAAAGTTTTTAAGTCAAAATATTCCTTTACATATAGATGTGTTAACAGCACTATTGCATCTATAGATTTGGTGGAAATATGTTACATGACCCGTTGGCAGACATGATGTCAACCATAAAAAACGCAGAAAAAATCGGAAAGAAGAGTTGCGTTACTAGATCGTCTAATCTGATCAAGGCAATCCTGGAGATAATGCAAAAGCATGGATATATAGGAGCTTTTGAGTTTATAGACGACGGGCGTGGTGGCAAGTTCAACATCGAATTGACCGGCAAGATAATAGACTGCAACGTTATCAAGCCTAGGTATTCCGTATCCGCGAAAGAGTTCGAAAAGTGGGAAAAACGATATTTGCCAGCACGTGAGTTCGGACTTCTGATTCTTTCCACACCGAAGGGTGTCATGGAGCACACAAAAGCCAAACAGGCAAAAATAGGGGGAAAGCTCGTAGCGTACATTTATTAAAATGTTTTGCGCTTAAAATTAGTGTATACTAACCGAGTTAACCTTCAAGAAAGGTGCATTTGATGTATGAAAAGAATATGGAAATACCTGAAAACGTTCAGATCGAAGTGGATAGACTGAAAGTTGCCGTCAGTGGCGAAAAAGGTAAGCTAGAGAGAACTTTCAGGGGTATTTTTGGAATAAAAATACAAAAAGAAAATAGCAAAATCAAGGTTTCCAGTGAATCTGACGAGAGGAAGCAGAGAGCTGTTGTAGGGAGCATAATCGCTCACATAAAGAATATGGCACAAGGTGTTACAGAAGGTTATACCGCCAAGCTGAAGGTTATATACAGCCACTTCCCTGTAACAGTAAAAGTTGACGAAAAGGAAAGGAGAGTTCTTATCCAGAACTTCATTGGTG
Source organism: uncultured archaeon (assembly GCA_964451045.1). GTDB lineage: Archaea > Aenigmatarchaeota > Aenigmatarchaeia > CG10238-14 > SCSR01 > CAYNTH01. The sequence continues at coordinate 20,388 of CAYVFQ010000003.1, read as the reverse complement.
AGAAAATCCCGCGAGTAGCGAAAATATTTGGCGAAAGCACCAAGATTGAAGTCAAAGGAGCGGATATAACTGTGACAGGCACGGACATAGAGTCTGTGGGGCAAACTGCTGCGAATATGGAGCAGGCCACTAAGATAAGGGAACATGACAGGAAGGTGTTTCAGGATGGTGTTTTCATAGTCGAAAAGCCAAAAGGTAAGATATGAGGTGTTTAGATGGAGAAAAAATTCAAGAGGCAAACAGTTCATGGTTATAAAAGACTGAAGAAGAAATGGCGAAAACCACGAGGCTCGCAGAGCAAGATGCGGCTCGAAAAAAAAGGAAAGCCTGCTATTGTCAAAGTTGGCAGAAGGACATCGAGGGTGTGGCGGGGCATGCATCCATCAGGAAGGCACGAGTTCTTCGTAAGGAATTTACATGACCTGAAAAGGGCAAACGAAAAGACTCAGGCCATCAGAATCTCTTCGGCAATTGGTAAGGAGAAGAAAGAAGAGATTGTGAAAAAGGCTAAGGAAATGAAACTGAAAGTATTGAATCCGTGATTGTATGACAAAACTGAAACTACAAAAAAAGCTTGCTGCTTCAATATTGAAAATTGGCAAATCCAGGGTCTGGATCAACCCAGACAAGGAAAAACAGAAGGACATTCAAGCTGCTATAACAAGAGCAGACGTGAAGAAGCTTATAAAGAAGAAGGACATAAAGACCAAACCGAAAAAGGTTAGGAAACCGAAAACGGCCAAAGAGAAAAAGAGGAGAAGGAAAGGTCCAGGAAGCAGAAAAGGCTCAAAATATGCAAGATTGTCAAAGAAGAAGAGATGGATGTCGACTGTCAGACCACTGAGAGGGATGTTGAAGGGGCTGAAAGACGAAGGCAGTATAGACAATGAAACTTATAGGAGACTGTATATGCTAGTGAAAGGTGGGCAGTTCAGAAGCCGTTCGCACATGAGACTTTATATGGAACAGCATGACATGCTGAAAAGTAAGAAGGAGTGATCAGCATGGCTAATAGAAAACATAAACCAACAAGGAAGATGCAGTTCAAGAGGAGGCAGAAAGGCGAAACAGACTACAAGAAGAGATTGGCGTTGTTGAAGTCTGGTAGGCCGCGTCTGGTTGTGAGAAAGAGTTTGAACTACATACGCGCACAGATAATTGAATATGGCGAGAAAGGCGACAGGGTCATTGTCACATCTACGTCGCAAGACCTGAAAAAGTTTGGATGGAAATTCACATGCGACAGCACGCCTGCAGCTTATCTGACAGGTCTTATGCTTGGAAAGCGAGCAAAGGAGAAAAAAATATCCAAAGTTATATTGGACATCGGGTTGTATCCGTCAACTAAAGGATCAAGGTTGTATGCTGTTGTAAAAGGCGCAGTTGACGGTGGGTTGAACGTTCCACATGACCAAGAAATGTTGCCCGCAGATAAAAGGATACGTGGTGAGCACATAGCTTCAAAAAATGATAAATTCAGAAATATGCCGCAACAGTTTGACAACATAAAGGAGAAGATTGAAAAAGGTGAGATGAATGCCTGAGGAATTAGACAAACAGAAGAGGACTAAGAAACTGGAAAAGGACGAGAAGGAAAGAGAAGACGAAACTGTAGAGGAGGTTGTTCGGAGAGCTACACCAGACGAGGTCAAACGTAAAGAGCGAAAAGCCCAGAAGGAGGGGGAAAAGGTCGAAAAGCCCATTGAAGAAGAAGCCAAGGAAGAAAAAACTGCTGCTGAGGAAAAGGAAGAACCTGATACATCGAAATCTAAAACAACTGAAAGAAAGCCTGTAAGGAGAGGGTACATGCCTGCTGTCGGTGCAGAAGCTGAAGCTTTAATCGACTGGAAGCCAAGGACTGCACTAGGTAAAAAGGTCCTTAGCGGTGATGTGACAGATATCGACCAGATATTAGATTCGGGAAAAAAGATAATGGAATCAGAGATCGTGGACAAACTCATACCAGACCTGAAAAGTGAAATGATACTTATAGGGGGTCGCAGAGGCAAAGGCGGCGGCATAAAGAGGATACCGATACAGATAACTGCAACTATGCACAGATCGGGTAGACGATTCAAATACAATGCATTTGCTGTTGTTGGCAATGAGAACGGATTGATAGGTATTGGTAAGGGTGCTTCAAAAGAAACGCGTGCATCAACACAGAAAGCTGTCGACAAGGCCAAACTAAACATTATTCGCATAAAAAGAGGATGCGGAAGTTGGGAATGTGGATGCGGAGGCGACCATAGTATACCTTACAAGACTGAAGGCAAGTCCGGTAGCGTGCGTGTTGTTCTTATGCCCGCACCAAAAGGCCTTGGTCTGGTGGCAGACGACGAATCAAAGAAAATTCTAAGGTTGGCAGGAATAAAGGACGTGTGGATGAAAACATACGGGAACACATCGATGAGAATAAACCTAATAAATGCCTTATTCAAAGCGCTGAAAGGGCTTCATGCATACGATAGGTGAAAATGATGATAGCTGTAGTAAGGATAAAGGGAAACGTTAACGTGAGGAAGGAACTGAAAGACACGTTAAAGATGCTTCGATTAGATGCACCGAACAGATGCATTGTTATCAAAGAGAACCCAAGTCAAATGGGAATGATAAGGAAAGTACGTGACCTTGTAACTTTTGGAACCATTGATATCGACGTTTTTACTAAGATGATGGAAAAGCGAGGCAGAATAGAAGGCGACAAGCGCCTAGATAAGAGAACAGTCAAAGAAACAGGGTATGACAGTATAGAGACTCTGGCAAAGGACATTTTCGAAGGAAAAATAAGCATGAAAAACGTGCCAAAATTGAAGCCAGTATTCAGATTGACACCGCCGTCAAAAAGGTTCAAATCGACAAAATTACATTATCCACAAGGTGACCTAGGTGACCGCAAGGATTCGATGAAAGAATTAATAGAAAGGATGATTTAGATGGTTGTGAGAAAGAAGAAAAAAATGCTTAAGTTCCGTGGCAAGCGAAGCTACGGATACGGCTCGCACAAAAGCCATAGAGGAGGTGGCAGCCGTGGAGGTCGAGGCAAAGCCGGAATGCATAAGCATAAATGGAGTTATACTGTAAAGTACGACCCGTACCGTTTTGGCAAGCGTGGATTCAAGAGCAAATCCCAGAAAAAGGTGAAAGCTGTTAATGTGAGCATGTTGGAAATGCTCGCAGCAGGCAAGAAAAGGATAGATTTGAAAGATTTCGGATACAATAAAGTTTTAGGTAATGGGAAGATAAACATGTCCATAAAAGTAACAGCAGAGGCGTTTTCCAAAAAAGCCATTGAAAAAATTGAAGCTGCTGGTGGAGAAGCTGTTGTTTTGGAAAAGGAACAAGAATCTGAACATGAAATAGAAGAAAGGGCTGCATGAACAAAAACGGAAGATCAAAATGGATTTCGAAATAATAAATAAGGTTGTCGAATACATCCCTTCTGTAGAAAAGCCAACATATAAGCAGACAGTTGATACTCGGTTAAAGTGGACAGGTGTTGCGCTAGCATTATATTTTATCCTTTCATCGATAACAGTGTATGGTATCCAAACAACAAACTTTGAACAGTACCGCTTTTTTGAAATAGTCCTCGGTTCAAAATTCGGAAGTTTGATGACGTTGGGTATTGGACCAATAGTGACTGGTGGAATTCTGCTACAGCTGCTCGTTGGATCTAAGATACTTGATTGGGATACGACTGAAGAAGAAGGGAGGCGCAAATTCCAGACATGGAACAAGTTTCTGGCCGTTGCTCTTTGTTTTATAGAGGCTATTGCCTTCGTGCTTGCAGGAGCGATGCCTGTGGTTGGAGGCGTGGTGTTGAAAGTATTCGTTATTCTACAGCTTGCAACTGGGGCAATAATAGTCGTTTTACTGGACGAGGTTGTACAGAAATGGGGATTCGGCTCTGGCATAAGCTTGTTTATTGCAGCGGGTGTGGGAAAACAGATACTTATCCGTGTTCTGTCGCCGTTCACTGTAACTTGCGTTCCCGGAAGCATAGTTGGATGCTTGCCCAGTACCGGAAACCCGCCAAGTGGGCTGTTGTGGAGTTTCATAATTAATGTATTGTCCAATAACCCACAGCTTGCACTTAGTGCAGCTTTACCTTTGATATCGACCGGAATCGTTTTCATCCTCGTTGTTTATGTTCAAAGCATTAGAGTAGAAATACCACTGGCCTTTTCATCTTTGCGCGGATTTGGTAGAAGTTGGCCTTTGAAACTATTGTACACAAGCAACATACCTGTTATACTTACTGCCGCATTAGTCGCTAATCTGCAACTCATGGCCAGAATGGGTGCTGCGCCTACCGACCTTGGGATGTCATGTGGCATGTTAGGCTGCTTTGATCAGCAAGGAGACCCAATTAGCGGGATAGTGTACTACCTTACCTCGCCGAAAAGCATCATATCAAGTATCATAAATTCAACAGCGACATCTTCTGAACTTTTGCGTGCAGTAACTTATACCCTGTTCATATCAGTATTCGCGATTATGTTCTCTGTTTTCTGGGTATCAACGTCAGGAATGGACCCCGAGTCTGTAGCCGATCAGATAAACTCCATAGGCATGCAAATACCTGGTTACCGAAGAGATACTAGAGTGATAAAAAGCGTGCTGGACAGATACATACCTGCACTTGCTGTTATAGGCGGCCTACTTGTTGGGTTGCTTGCAGCGCTCGCAGACTTTATGGGCGCCCTAGGCACAGGAACTGGAATGCTTTTAACTGTTATGATAGTATACAATTACTATGAAGAGCTGAGTTCACAGAGGCTGGACGAGGCTCATCCACTTGTGAGGAAAGTGTTTGGTGAATAGATATGTCAGAAGGTATAACAGGAATGCTGATAAATTCGGTCGGATTATTTTTCTCGCCGCTTGCTGGACTGAACCCGGCGATTTCTCTATTCGTTGTAGTTTCGTTCATAACAGTCCTGATTATACTATTGAACAGAAAGTTCACAAACACAGAGGCAATGAAGGAGATAAAGGACAAAATGAAAGGAATACGAGAACAATTGGATATGGCACAGAAGCAGGGAGATAAGGAGACTGCGAATAAGCTACTCGGTCAGATTATGGAAATGAACAGCGAATTCATGAGGCACAGCTATAAATCGCTTTTCATATCGTTGATCGTGATAACATTGTTCCTCCCTTGGATCAAACAGGAATACAGTGGAATGGCTGTTGCTAACCTTCCTTTCAAAGCACCTTTTGTAGGGAGTAGTTTGAACTGGATAGGATGGTACATACTCGTTTCCTTTACAATCGGTTGGATCGTAAGAAAGCTTTTTGGGTTTGATTAGCCGTATATAAAGGCATTTTTGCATATAATTTGTTATTCGGTGTTGGTGTATGGTAAGGAAAGCAAAGAAAATTAAAAAAAGAGTGCCGTCTGGCAGACATGTTGTGAGACGCGGACGGAAGAAGCCATCTGTTGCGAGATGTTCGAACTGCGGCGCAAAGCTGCATGGCATACCTAAGCAGAGGCCGACCAAGCTTCGGAAAATGGCAAAGTCAAACCGCAGGCCAAGCAGGCCTTATGGTGGCAAATTATGCGGCAAATGCATGCGTGAAGAATTTAAAGGGAAGATTCAATAAGTAAAAAGGTGATTGGATGGTTGTATTGGAAGTAGGACGGGTTTGTATGAAGCTGGCTGGCCGCGAAGCTGGAAGTTATTGTGTTGTCGTGAAACCGGCTGGTACTAAAAAGGAAGATAAGAGCTTTGTTTTTGTGACTGGACCTAAATTGCTTACAGGAGTGAAGCGAAGGAAGTGTAATATCGACCACTTGAAAGCAACGGAGTACAAGCTTGAGATAAAGGAAGACGTAAGCGACGAGGAGGTCATCGCTGCTTATGAAAAGGCGGGATTGATAACGAAGCTTAACCTAAAAAAGCCCTCGGCTGCTCAGATAAAAATGAAAGAAGAGAAGGCAAAGAAGAAGGAAACTGGGAAAAAGGTAGAGAAAAGAACTAAGAAGAAGGAATCTGCAAAAAAGATGCCTAAGGAAACTAAGAAGAAATAAGGTCCATACAAATGATCAGATATCACTTGGCAAAGCTTCTGTAGCAACTTCTACACAGAACTAGTATGTTGTCCCTTCTGTCGTGCGCCGGCCGCTTTCTCTTGTCTCTGTAAAGTTTATCGAACTTTGTGACAGGCATGCCTTCTGTGTTTATCCTGGATATCAACCTTCGCCTGTTTTCTTTGTGGTGAACGACCAATTTGCCTCTATCGAAACGCCGTTTGCACTTTTCGCATAGTCTCTTGCGTTTGGACGTATCCTTGATTTCCTTCGGATTGCGTTTCACAACACGCTTTCTGATTATAGCGCGCTTTTTTGTGGAGTACGTCTTCATAACAATACTTTCATTGTACTAAGCTTTAAAAATACTACGTACAATAAAAGATAGAGTGATAAAGATGTATAACGAAATAGAGAATCGATACGGTAATATAGAATGCTTCATCCTAGTTTCAGACAAGGAAGTGACTGATGAAAAAGACACTTTTGATATACCTTTATACGTCAATGAAGCCATTCTTATGGAAATTAAAAAAGAAGATAGAGAAGCTGTACACAGAAAGATATACGGAAAAAAGAGTGACTTTATGTTGAAGATTATGGAAGAAGGTGCGTTTGTCTACGTATTTGGAATAGATTCTGTAATCAGAAAAACATATGACTGGTTGGACAAAAACTATGTCGAACTTGGAATACAAAGATATAGTATGCTACAGAATGAACGCGAAAGGACAATAAGACTTTTTAGAACAAACGAATTTAACTCTGAACTAGTCTCTTCTATACAATAAAGCTTTATGTCTCCTTTCAAGAAATCTTATTCTATGTCTGAATGGTTATTAAAGTCAGAAGAGGAAACAGATGAGGCATACGGCAAACGCCCTGGTGAAAGAAGCATAGAAGAGCTTATCAAGTCTTCTGTAATTGTTGTGGACAAGCATAGCGGTCCCACATCGCACCAAATCACCGCGTGGGTAGGAAATATCTTCAATGTGGAGAAGACAGGTCATGCAGGCACTTTGGACCCAGGAGTTACAGGCGTACTTCCTGTCGCTTTGGGTAATGCGACCAAGACTATGCCAGTGCTGATGGGGATGCCAAAGGAGTATGTTGGGATTATGAGGCTGCACAGCGATGTGCCCGAGGACCTGCTTAGAAAAACTATAGTGGAAAATTTCATTGGCAAGATACAACAAACGCCGCCAGTCAAATCAGCTGTTGCACGGAGGCAGAGGGAGCGTGAGATATATTTTTTTGACATCATAGAGATTGATAAGAGGAATGTGCTTTTCGATGTAAAGTGTGAGGCGGGTACATACATACGCAAGTTGTGCCACGATATTGGAGAGTCACTTGGCGTGGGCTCGCACATGACTGCCCTTAGAAGAACAAAGGCAGGCCCGTTTGAAGAAAAGGACGCTGTAAGCTTGGTGGGAATAAAGGATGCATATGAGTTTTGGAAAGGTGGCGATGAAAAACGTCTGCGTGAAATTCTGATACCGACCGAATATGCTATACTACACGTGAAGCGAATATTTGTGAAAGACAGTGCAGTAGACGCCATTTGCCACGGCGCCCCTGTGTACGCATCCGGAGTAACCAGAATACAGGATGGCATCGTTAGAGGCGAAACGGTCGCAGTTTACACATTGAAGGAAGAGTTGATAGCGTTAGGAATTGCCAAAAAGACAAGCAAGGAAATGCTGAAAGCGAAGAAAGGGACTGTTGTGCGTACCGATAGAGTGTTTATGAAGAAAGACACATACATATTACGGAAATAAGAAACATTTAAATTTCAACAAAATCTTAGTTGATTGTATGAAAATATCCGAAGTGCAAAAGGGAATGAGCAACATTTCTATCGAAGGCAAGGTGATTGACATCTCAGAAGCACGCGAAGTCAACACCAGATATGGTAAGAAATCGGTTGCTGATGCTCTCATTGAAGATGACAGTGGAGAGATAAAGCTCAGCTTGTGGCAAGACCAGATAACGAGCGTAAAGGTCGGTGACAAAATCTCAGTAAGCGGAGCGTACGTCACAGAATTCAGGAGCACGATGCAGTTGAACATTCCTCGTTCTGGAAAACTGGAAATCCAAGGAAAGGAAGCATAAATTACAATGTGCGTAATGTTCTTTAAGAAACATTTAATAGTATAGTTAATAGTATAAGGTTTGTAAAATGCAGGCCGAGGTCGCATAACCCGGTAGTGCACCGGTCTTGAGTCCCTATGATAACATGGCTTGACTCTGATGTTCGCGATTAAAACCGCGGGCCGTGATGAGTTGGAGGTGGATTGAGGATTCGCAAGAAAACCGGCGTCCTTTGGACATGTGGGTTCAAATCCCACCCTCGGCGCTCTTATTTAGAATTAGATTTAAAAACAGGAAACTAATTCTATTACAGGTTAGATAGTATGGCAATAAACCTAATGAATTCGTTAGCACTAGAGACGTTAACACAACCCGTTGAAGCATTCTTAATTTCATTAATAGAATTCATCCCTAACCTTATCGCCGCTGCATTGTTAATATCGATAGGTTGGGTGATAGGTGCAGTAGTTTCAAGGATAACAAAAGAAATACTAATCAGATTCAAGGTCGACCGTTACATAGGAAAAAGAACTCCCATATTCAAATTAAGCGATGTATTTCCATTGGTGTTTGAATGGACTGTATACCTAGTATTCATACAGGCATCCGTAGGAGTTCTTGGAGTCACCGCCCTTGAAGAGTTCGTCAGTATGATCATAGGTTTCATACCTGGACTTATCGAGGCTGTGATAATAGTAATATTGGGCTACGCCTTCGCAGAATATATCGAGAGAGAGATTGAAAGAGGCAAGACCATTTACTCGGATATAATGGGCAAAGCGGTTTTTTGGCTGATACAATACGTAGCAGTCGCACTAGCACTGCCACTCGTTGGCATTGACGCAATGCTGGTCAACAGTATACTGTTGATAATCATAGGTGCATTCGGTGCAGGAATCGCTATAGCTGTCGGTCTTGGGCTGAAAGACGTCATCAGAGACTTTGCAAAGAAGAGAGTCAGGAAGATGAGATAAAGACAGTAAATAGTTTACGTATAGTCAGATTTAGGTATCAGCCTAAAACTGGCGACCCTTTCTTTCTTTTTTTATTTTTAAAAAAAGAATGTCATTTATGTACGAATACCTGGTTCTTATGATATTTGGATGCGCTCTACCAGTGTCTATTTTTTGGGTACTTTTCTTCAAATCCCTTATGAAATACAAAAAAACTATTGCTATAGTTTGGATCGTCACATCATTTATGTGGTATATTTGCGATTATCTCGCATTTGACTGGGGCGTATGGTATCTTGGCCCTGACAGACATATTGGTATGTGGATACTCGGCCTTCCAATCGAAGAGTGGTTGTATGTGATACTCGTGCCTTTGTCATTTATAACATATACACTAGTAGCGAAGGAAAAAATAGGGAAGTGACAAGATGTTTGGAGCGTTTTCATATACAGTGCTTTTGATCCCATCTCTAATTATACCTTCAGCTCTCATTCTTGCAAAGCATTGGAAAAGCGTGCTCAAGTATAGGAATGTGTTGCTAATTCTCTTTCTAACATGGTTCATAACATCTATGATAATCGACCGGTATACGAGGCTTGATGGGTTCTGGATTAATCCAGATGATACGAATAGTGGCATATATATTTTCGCAATACCTCTTGAAGATGTAATAGCGTCTGCGTTGGTAGGTGTTTGGCTACCTATTTTTACATTGGTGGTAAGTTTAAAAGAGGAGAAGGGAGAATTAAAGTTTAAGCGGCTGTGATCCAGCCTGGCCAAGATTCGAGCTTCCCAAGCTCGTCACGCGGGTTCAAATCCCGCCAGCCGCACTCGTTACATTCTATTTAAGAAGTTTAGTTGTGTCTTATTTTTAGTGTTTTCATGAACGTAGATGGAGTCCATTACAGAACAATCTGGCCGAAGGACCATGGGGAAGATAATGAAAGCGATGTCATACAAATAATAGACCAAAGATATCTGCCTCATAAATTCGTCATAGAGGACTTGGAGACCGTGTATGATGCAGCAACAGCTATCAAGGACATGCATGTCCGTGGGGCCGGACTGATAGGCGCTACAGCAGGATATGGTATGCATTTAGCAACTAAACAGGCAATAGAAGAGAAACATGATTTTGAAATGTTCTTATACAAATCTGCAGACTTATTGAAAGACGCGAGACCCACTGCGGTAAATCTTGAATGGGCAGTTAATAGACAACTGGCTGAGATATTCAGGGCTGATACATTAGAAGAGAGTTCCTATGTGGCATTAGATACGGCAAACAAGATTGCTGATGAGGACGTTGAATACTGCAGGCTGATAGGCGAGCATGGTGTTCAACTAATAGAGGACATAAGCGAAGACAAGGGATTCCAGCCTGTGAACATACTCACACATTGCAATGCTGGTTGGTTGGCCTTTGTTGATTATGGATCAGCTACATCACCGATATACAAAGCACATGACACAGGTATTGATGTGAATATAATCGTAGACGAGACCAGGCCAAGGAATCAAGGCGCGAGGTTGACAGCATGGGAGCTCGGACAACACGGCGTACCCTACAAAGTCGTTGCTGATAATGTCGGTGGTCACTTGATGCAGCGCGGCCAAGTCGATATGGTAATTGTGGGTACGGACAGGACAACGCGCACAGGAGATGTGTGCAACAAGATAGGGACGTACTTGAAGGCACTATCTGCTTATGACAACGAGATACCATTCTACGTAGCTTTACCGTCATCATCATTCGACTGGAATATAAGGAATGGTTTTGACATATCAATAGAAGAGCGCGGACCCGAAGAGGTAAAGTACATACAGGGCCTGCACGGTGGTGAGATAAAAAACGTGCTTTTGACGCCTGAGTCCGCTGAAGCACTGAACTATGGTTTTGACGTTACGCCATCCAGACTTGTCACATCGCTGATAACTGAGCGCGGCATATGCGATGCCAACGAGGAAAGTATATTGAAATTGTTTCCCGAGAAAAGAATATAATTGTGTTCTGAATTAAATTTAAAAACATATAAACACTAGAATTCTTAATATTGTTTTGCATAATAGGCGATCATATGGTAAAGAGAACTGGTCCAACCGACACTCACAAAAGGGCCTTAATTACAAAATTAAAAAAAACAAAAATTCCCATTTGGAAAGATGTAGCTGAAAAGCTGAAAAGTCCCAGGGGAAGAAAAGTTGAGGTCAATGTAAGGAGCATAGATAAGCATGCAAAAGAAAATGAAACAGTTGTTATTCCTGGCGTTGTTCTGGGAAGCGGTGAAATAATCAAAAAAGTAAGCGTTGCTGCGTGGAAATTCAGCCCATCAGCAGAGAAGAAGATAAAGACAGCAAAGGGCAACACAATGAGTATAGAAGAACTCGTGAAAAAGAATCCGAAAGGCTCGAATCTAAGGATAATGGTATAGATTATGATAATATACGATGCAGAAGGCCATATACTGGGTCGTCTTAGCTCGATCATAGCTAAGAACCTCTTGGAAGGCGAACATGTGACTGTTGTTAATGCGGAAAAGGCAGTTATATCGGGTAATAGAAAAGCAATAGTAATCCATTATCATAAACGTGTGAAAAGAGGAGATCCTCACAAAGGGCCATTCTTTCCTAGAACACCTGATGGTATATTCCGCAGGTCGGTACGTGGCATGTTGCCGATGAAAAAGCCTAAAGGCAAGGAAGCGTATAAAAGACTTCGGGTGCATATAGGCGTATCTGAGAAATTGAAAAACAAAGAAGACAGTTTCCAAAAAGTGAAAGCTGCGGCTGCAAGTAGACTGAAAACGAAAAGTGTAACGCTAGGCAAGCTTTCGATTGATTTGGGGGCAAAGAAAAGGTGGGATTAATTGGCTGAAAAAAAGAAAAAATTAAAGTCGAGAACGAAGAAAGTTCCAAAAAAGAAAAAAGACTATACTTATGAAATAGGTAAAAGGAAGAAGGCTGTTGCCAGAGCAAAGGTAAGCCCGGGGAAAGGCGAGGTAACAATAAACGCCAAACCACTTAAAGTGTGGGGAAACGATATGTTACGTTTGTGGATAAAAGAGCCGCTGGTGCTGGCAGAAAATATTGCAAAAGGCCTCAATTTCCAAGTAAGCGTGAGAGGCGGGGGTATAATCGCGCAGGCTGAGGCTGCAAGAGTCGCTATTGCGCGCGGTATTGTTAAAATGTCAAGAGACAAGAAGCTGAAGAAGAAGTTTTTGGATCATGACAGAAATTTGTTAGTTTTCGACTCAAGACGCACCGAACCTCACAAGCCATCCAGAAGCAGGAAAGGCGCGAGAAGGCACAAACAGCGAAGTAAAAGATAATACTTAAGAAGAGATGTGATTAAATAAGAAGTGATAAAAAATGATGATTCCTGTTCGTTGTTTCACTTGCGGCAAGGTAATCGGCCAATACTGGGAAGAGTTCAAGGAGCGCACCGAAAACGGCGAGGATCCTGGAAAAGTGCTGACACAGTTGGGTGTGAAGCGGTATTGCTGCAGGCAAAACTTCGTGGGAAATGTTGACCTTATCAAGGACATAAATTTATTCAAACCGTGATTGTATGGGTATAGTTTGGCCGAAGGATGAATTTACCAGATTCGAAGTAGCGCGCATTGTTGGTGCTAGGTCCTTGCAAATAGCGTTGGGCGCGCCTGTTCTTGTGAAGACCGACAAAACGGATTTCATAGAGATTGCAAAGGACGAGTTCAGAAACAAGATGATACCGATAACAGTAAAGCGCACTATGCCTGACGGCGCAAAAGTGGCTGTGGAAGCAAAAAATGCCATACAGAATTGGATTGAAAGGTATAACGGCGTAATTTAGACTGGATGGACGCTCATACTGGAAAAGTTTAAAATCCTTCTACCGTTATTAAGTCAGATGTATGGGCATTATATTCTTTGAAAGGCACTCTAGCCAATACGATTAGATGTCCGAACAGTTCTTTTTGCAAGTTCAGGACTCTTTGGTAGTTTTCATTTAGCTGATGATCCCTAATCTTGCTGGGAGTCGTACGGTATGTTATAATATCCTGTACGACCTTTCTTGTGATATCCACACTCTTTTTAGGAAGACCAAAAATATTCAGTCCCTCAACTCCGTAAAACATGTTCAAGACGTTCAGTCCAACAATCGAATGGCTGCAGAAATCACCCTCTATGAACGGACTTGGAATATCTTTGTATGTTCTCTCGTCACCATGTTCAAGCCTCTGTTCTATCGGCGGCCTGCATATTGTGAGCCAGCTAGTTCTTTCACAATCACATCCCACTCTTATGTGTTTAATCGATTCGATCTTGTCTGCTGGGTCGCTGTCGAATCTCTCCCAGTTCTTAAATTTGACAAAGTGTGGCTTGCCACCCTCGCTTTTAAGGTTCATAGGTTTAACAAATACATTTCCCTCACTGTTTTCAAAACACGACTTATCTGGCAAAATAACGTTATTGTAAATCTTTCGCGTGCCATTATAGGACGGGGAAAAATTGACTTTCTTTCTCAGCCTGCAAAATTCCCCGACGTCTTCTGGCGTAATTCCTGCCATATCAAAAAGGTCATAGGAAGCGATAGTCGCGACATTCCCGTACACAAAAGACATCAGGTCGAAACCATTATAATAATCGCTGGCAAGTTGGTAATATATTAACGAATCTGCCAGTGTCCTTGGTCCCGATTGTTTTCCACCTTTTCCTCCCATATCCACCATATCTATGTTCATTCAATAAAGTTTTAAGTCTTGCCTTCTTCCCCATCATTATTCCAAAAATTCCACGTCATCTATCCTTCCGTCCGAATCCTTGTCTATGCCGCGCACGACTCTGGCAATACCGCCGTTTAGCCTGTTTCCCATCTGCACATCGCGCATGTTCTTTATTAAAGCCAGTACAGCGGCACGCGTGCCTTTGAACCTAATACCTGACAGAACAAGTATATATTTTTCGCCGTTTTTGCTTAACGGGTTTTTCATCTTTATAATTATTCCCACATCATCGCTGCTGTACACCTGTTTTGTGAAACTGGAGACAACGTTGAAACCATGTTCCACGTCAAAGTAAACCGGCATGTCCTTGTTGAACTTGTCTATCATAATATTCGCTTTCGGTCCGCCGATAAGTATGAGATTGCTTTTCATGTCATTCTCCGTCAGTTGCGTGTCTAGCTTATAGTTTGGCTTTGCCTTTTTCAGGAAAGTTCCTAGGAATAGCGCAAGGTCGATTCCCACACTTCCGTCCAATGACTGCACTCCGTACTTGCCATGCGGATCTGGTGATCCCACAACAATAGTCGCGTCAAACTTGCCCTCCTTTATGAATGGTCTGAAAAATTCAATATCCCGTGCCCGCGTACTAACGTCGGGAATATAGTCGCCATCGAAGAGCTTTATTGCCAGATAAGGATGCGGTACAGAGTATATCTTTGCAGTTGCTCCTACTCGCTCTTCTGTACGGTCAAGGTTAATTATGCCTGCACCTTCCAATCTTCTCAAGTGATAATATATTTTTTGTTCATGCTCTTTAAGTCTCCTCGCAATGTCCATAGCACAGCTTGGTTTTTTTGAGAGTTCGTTAAGGATTTTCTTCGCAAGTTCGCTGTTAAGGACGTTGAAACTTTTCGGCTTAAGTTTCAGTGCCTTGTAGGCTTTCTGCCCTTTGTCCGTCTCTTCGATAAAGTAAACCATTCAACCACTCAGATTAAAAATACAATCATACTATTATAAATATTTTTTGTATAGTTTAACACTTTTAAGCTTTTTTCTAGCACGTTTTCACAATCGTTAAAGCAACTCTTTTAGATTCCTTTTATAGAGATTGACCATCAAATAAAATCAAGTGGAGGAGGGACGAGGAAGGGCAAACCCCGCAGAGGAAACTGTTGAAAAATTGGCCGCCGCTTCCAATTCTCCTTCACGGTTATCTTACCTGAGATTTGATATCCATGGAACCTGTAATTGAATGCCCAAAATGCAGGTCAACTAACCTGCAGATAATAAATGCAAATTACCCAAAAGAATTTGAATGTAGGGATTGCAAATATAGTTTTATAAAGGGCAAACAGGCAATGATAGACGAGTAAACACAAGGAGTAGATGAACAAAATTGCGATGCTCAGAGTGATTCTATATGTGTGGTATTATTGGTTACGCTGGTGGACGGGAAGCTGCCCCTATTCTATTCAAAGGGTTGAAAAGGTTAGAATACCGTGGCTATGACTCCGCAGGAATTGCGACCCTCGATCCTGACAGTTCTATTGTGATAAAGAAAGACACAGGAAGAGTGGATGATATAAACGATAAGCTCGACTTCCTGTCAATGAAAGGAAGCACCGGTATTGGGCACACAAGATGGGCCACTCATGGAGGCGTAACACAGATAAACGCTCATCCTCACATGTCCAACAACAAGAAGATAGTCGTTATTCATAACGGAATTGTAGAAAATTACCAAGACCTTAAGCGGATGCTGACTGCGGAAGGCTTTACGTTTTACAGCGAGACTGACACAGAGACCATACCCAATCTCATAGAGTTCGAGATGCGCAAGGGTAAGGACTTCGAAACCGCATCAATGGATGCAATAAAGCATCTGGAAGGATACTACGCTGTGCTCATATTATACGAGGATGAGAAAAAGATCATTGGGTCTAGGAACGGCTCTCCCCTTGTTGTGGGTGTGGGCAAAGGAGAGAACTTTCTGGGCAGCGACATACCAGCTTTCCTTGAGCATACTAAGAACGTGATGTACATACACGACAATGACTTCGTTGTTATAGATAGAGATAATGTAGTATTCCGCAGCCTTGAGGACGGCAGAGTCGTTGAGAGACCTGTTCATAGCGTGGATTGGGACATTGAGCAGGCGCAGAAAGGCGACTTCGATCATTTTATGATGAAAGAAATTACCGAACAAGTAGATACGGTAAAGAGCGCGGCAAACCAAGATAAGGAGATGCTATTAGAAATATCGAATGAAATCAAAAAGTCAAAGGGTGTTTTTCTGGTCGCATGCGGCAGCTCCTACCATGCATGTCTCACTGCAAGCTACCTTTTCTCAAAAGTTGCAAAGATGCATGTAAATGTTGTGCTTGGCTCTGAATTCTCTAATTATGAACACTTTTTAACGCCTGATACACTTGTCATAGCAGTATCACAGAGCGGGGAAACGATAGACATACTTGATGCCGTGAAGACCGCCAAAAGGAAACACAGTAAGGTCATATCTATTGTAAACGTTATGGGCTCATCTTTGCACAGGAATTCCGATAAATCGCTTATGCTGAACGCTGGACCAGAAATATGCGTGCTGTCAACAAAAACGTATACTGCCCAACTTACGGTCCTTTCACTGCTTGCATATACTGTTGCTGGCAAATACGATGAAGGGAAGAAGAACTTGGAGTATTTATGGAATATCATATATAACCTCACGTCTGCGAATACAAGGACGTACATAAAGGACATCGCAGAAAAGCTCAAGGACAAAGACCACATATTTACCATTGGACGGGGACTTCAGTTCCCTACAGCAATGGAAGCTGCGCTGAAAATCAAGGAAGTATCATACATACATGCAGAGGGATTCAGC
Organism: uncultured archaeon; assembly: GCA_964451045.1. Classification (GTDB taxonomy): domain Archaea; phylum Aenigmatarchaeota; class Aenigmatarchaeia; order CG10238-14; family SCSR01; genus CAYNTH01. Next base: position 3,713 of record CAYVFQ010000003.1, on the reverse strand, counting down.
GGAGGCGAGCTCAAGCACGGAACCATAGCCCTTATCGAGAAGGGAACACCATGTATCGTCTTTTCATCACATGACAACGAGAAAGAGATATTGTCGAACGCTATGGAAATAAAGGCTCGCGGAGGTTACATAATAGGTATCAACTCTAGGAACAATGAAGTTTTCGACGTTTTCATAAAGGTGCCTGATGTAGGCGACCTCAATCCGATAACTCAGATAATACCTATACAGGTCTTGTCGTACCAGTTAGCTGTGCTGCGCGGATGTGACCCAGACAAACCGAGGAATCTGGCGAAAAGCGTGACAGTTAAATAAGTTAAATCGAATCGTGATTTTATGGAAATTGACAAAGACATCATTAGGGCTTATGACATACGAGGTGTCTATGGAAAGACGTTAACAGAAGAGATAATGAAAAGTATCGGCATTGCCATAGGCACTATGATGATACGCCAAAACCTTGGTAACGAGTTGCTGATTGGCAATGATATAAGATCGTCAAGCCCTTCTCTATCGCGTGCTTTCATCGAAGGTGCACGTTCTGCCGGGATAAACGTTACCAACGTTGGCACATCGTCTTTCGGTGAGGCCATTTTCAGCGGATGGAAGTTGAAAAAGGATATAACTGCATATATAACAGCATCACACAATCCATCTGGTTGGAACGGGATAAAGTTCTTCGACAAAAATTGCATCGGCTTTTTTGAGAAAGACAACAAAGAAATAGGGAGGATTGCCATTGAAAATGACTTTGAACCTATTTTATCTGAACAGTACAGAGGATCGTTAAGAGAGATATACATAAGTGATGAGTACATCGATTACCTCAAAGGCAAATTCGAATTCAAGAAAAAAATGAAAGTAGTTGTGGATTGCGGTAATGGAAGCACATCGATGATAATGAAAAAACTTTTTGACTCGATAAACGGTATAGACGCGGATATCATATCATATAACATAGACCCAACGTTTCCTGACAGGGGAGCAGATATAGAAAAAGAGAACCTCGAACAATTGAGAAAGAGGGTCATCTTGAAAGGTGCGGATATAGGCATAGCATTTGACGGTGACGGTGATAGGGTCGGCATGGTAGACGACAAAGGAGATATAATAATCCCGGAAAGGATTATGGTCCTTATAGGCAAAGATATGCTTACTAAGACTCCAGGCAATGTAATAGCAAACGTCGCATGTTCGATGGTGCTTGAAAAAACAATGGAACCTTTGGGCGGAAAAGTGATAAGGATACCTGTCGGGCATACTTTCCTTATGCAGGCTGCCCGTGAACACAACGCTGTGCTTGGTGGCGAACCTTCTTACCATTTTTCAATACCCTCATATTTACCATTTGACGATGCGATCGTTGCCTCACTGAAAATGATAGAAGTTCTGTCAAAGACTGACAGGAAACTGTCTGAACTACTTGATGAAATACCTTCTTTCCCAAGAAACAGGACATACGTAGACTGCCCAGACAGCATAAAGTTCAAAGTTATCGACAACCTCAGAAGTAAGTTCTCACATAAGTATAAAAAAATCAACACGATGGACGGGGTGCGGATTGACTTCGAAAACAGCTGGGTTTTGATACGTGCGTCTAATACAACCCCGCTTATAAGGATGACCGTGGAAGCAGTAAACAAAGATGAACTCAAAAAAATAGAACGTGAATTTCTAGAAGAACTGAAAGCGGAAATCGAAAGGGTTAAAACCGTTAGTGTCTCTCAATAAATCAGTGATAAAATGAAAGCAGTTATTCTTGCAGCAGGCAAAGGAACGCGGTTACAACCTTTGACTTATACAAAACCGAAAGTGCTTATTCCTATAGCAAACAAACCGATAATACAATACATAGTAGAGAATCTGATTGAAGTGGGCGTTGATGAGATTTTTATTATTACCAACCATCTGGAAGGAAAGGTAAAGGCATTCTTCAACGAATGGAGACCTAATGTGAAAGTAACATTTGTACACCAAGAAAAACTAGGGGGAACTGGCGATGCGTTGAAGACTGTTGCTGGGCGTATAAATCTGGATTTCATACTGACTAATGGAGATGAGATTTTTGAGAAGAATCCGTTCATACCAGTCATTGAGAAGTTCAAGGAAGAAGATGTGATGGCTGTCATAGGAGGTGCGGAGACAGAGCATCCAGAAATGTATGGAGCATTGTTGACAAATGTTTCAGATGAGCTCGAAAAAATATTTGAAAAGGATCCAAACCCACAAACTAATCTGGTGAATGCGGGAGTTTACATGTTCTCGCCAAAGGTTTTTGACTATCTGGAAAGGATTAGCAAGTCTGCGCGCGGTGAGTACGAACTGACAGACGCTATAATGCAGATGTCTTCTGAGACTAATAGGGTGTTCGTTGCCAAAGTCGGAAAGTGGCACACAATGTCTATGTTGTGGGATATTTTTGATGCAAACGAGATGAAGCTTGAGCATAGGATTAAGAAGGAAAATAGTGGAAACAACATTATGCTCGGTAATAACGTGGAGATAAAGCCGGGAGTCTACATTGAGGGCAACGTTGCCATTGGCGACGATTCTGTGATTGGACCAAACTGCTACATCCGCGGCACCACTTCGATAGGCAGGAATTGCAGGATTGGTAATGGCGTCGAGATAAAAAATTGTATAATAATGGATAACTCGAACGTGCCTCACTTGTCGTACATCGGCGATTCTGTTATTGGCGAGCACTGCAACATGGGCGCCGGAACAATCTCTGGAAATCTCAGGCACGACCATAAGAACGTAAAGGTTCTCGTGAAAGAGGAGGTTATAGAGTCGAACGGGCATAAGCTTGGATTTTTTGCGTCAGACTTCACAAAAACAGGCATTGGGACAATGATTTATCCAGGTATGAAACTTGGACCGTTCTCTTGGACTACACCTAATGCAACGGTTGATTGCAATGTTGAACCGTTCACAATACTCAGTTCCGGCGGCAAGAAGAAAATCCCGAAAGAGAAGATTGATACGGCTATCAAAGGTGCCAAGGACAAGGAATTCTTAAAAGATATGTACGATGAATTGAAAGACGTTAAGTATTAGTTTACATTTTTTCAATCGCGTCCATTCCTAGAATATCCAAAGCGTTCCTCAACACAATTTTTGTCGCCTTAACCAAAGCCAGACGGAAGTTCTTCTGCTCCTCGGTTTCCGCTTTAAGCACAGAGCATGCGTTATAGAACGTGCTGAACGCTGTTGCAACGTCGTACGTATAGTTACAAATGTTGTTTATTCTCATTTCTTGTGCCGCCTGTTCAACAACTTTCGGAAAGTCTGCTAACAACCTGACAAGTTCTATTTCCTGGTCCTTTAATCCTTTTGCCTTGAAAGTCTTGTTCCTTTTACCTGCTTTGTCTAATATAGAAGCGCATCTTGTGTGCGCGTACTGTAGATATGGTCCTGTATTTCCTTCAAAGCTCAACATCTTCTGAAAGTCAAAAGTTATACCCTTTTCCGGCTCTACCTTTTCAATGGCGTATTTCAAAGCACCTATACCTATGGATCTTGCTGCATTCTTCTTTTCTTCTTCCGTATGGCAATTTCCCCTTTTTTCAATCTCCTTCTCTGCCATATCTGTGAGTTTGTCCAAGACTTCGTCAAGCAGAATTGCTTTGCCTTTTCTTGAAGACATTTTTCCTTCTGGCAAGCGCACAAGGTCAAATGAGAAGTGTATCGCATTGTCCTTTGCCCATTTG
>CAYVFQ010000002.1:0-26407 GCA_964451045.1 uncultured archaeon | reverse complement strand
GTATACAATAACGCCGGAAAAATCGCTTTTGGCCAGCTCATAAAGCATATAGCACATCAGAAATGTTTTACCGGTGCCGAAGTCTCCCTTCAAATAAAGCCCTCTGCTCTGCAGTCCGTTTTCCTTGGTGTTCAGAATGTATTTGATCAGCTGCTCCACGGATTCGGCCCGGCTTTTGTCAATATCCAGAATTTCATTGATATTGTAGCCGTGATTAAGCGCCCGATCGTCTACATAAAAGCTGTGAATTCTGCGCTGCACGGCATCCTGGGCCTGCTTGGCAATCCATTTTTTGCAGGCTACCTTATGATCGTAGATTTGCGTCATGGCATTGACCGTTTCCACGGACAGCTTCGTATAATGACCGGTCATATCATTCGGACAGCGGTCCAACCCGGGACATCGCGAGCAATTGTGGTATTCGCTTGCATACTGGTACAGGCGGTTTAAATTCAGCTTGAGCGTTGCTTCATCCAGCTCCGGATGCTTTAGCCGCAGCTTTTTGACCAACGGATCGTTCAGCGTCTGTTCAATTTTCTGTCCGGCATTTGCCGCAAACGACGAGCCGAGCGGAAACTGCTTCAGCAGTTCGGATAACGAATCCAAATCAGACAGCTCCTTTCTTTCCCTGCGCACAGGACTATTTTAATTTCTCCGCAAGCCTGCGGATTTCCTCCAGCCGCTCATCGCTGACCGGCAATCTTTCCTGGCTTTGGGAAGCGATCGGAAGCTTCGGTTTTTGTTTGCCCTTGACTCGTTCCGTATCTTTCGACGTTTTGGTTTTTTGCTTCATTTTTTCCGTGTCCCTGAAATAATCAACGGCTTTTTCAAAGCTGTCGATCCTTTTGCTCAGCAAATTAGATACGATTGTTTCGATAAACGGTTTGTTCAGCGACAGATGATTGCCCATCAAATAATGGATCAAAGCATTGATCACTTCACCGTCAAGCTTGTAAGTCAGATCGACCGTCTCAAATAACCGCAGCAGCTGAGGCGGAACCGCCCCCGGATAAAAGTAGGAAAGCACACGGGTATATGGCTCATTGACAAGCAGCGCATTGTACTGCGCCTGGTCAAATTGCTGCTGCAGGGGCTGCGGAACCGGCACATAATCCTTCGGATCGACCAGACGCTCTTCGCTCTTCCATTCGCTGCCGAGATCCATCCGCTCTGCCCTGAGAAAGGCCTTTTCCCGATCTTCCGAGCGTTTTTTGGTCTGCCAAAAAAGCTGGCTCGCCTTTTGCTGCATTACATCAAGCAGCAGCTCTCCATTTGCCGAAAAAATATCGTCCTCATCGAGCAAACGGCTTGTTTCCTGCAGCGAAAGCATGAATTTATCGGCCGCATAATTGACTTTAGCAAGCTCTGCGGGGCGATCCTTCAACGCCTCCACATGGGGCCGATTATGCGAGTCGCGGGGAAAACGGACAATAATCTCTTCATAGCCGAACCCCTTCGGCGCCGGGTTGAAGGGAACCGTCTCCCTTGCCGGAGCCAGCTCCGCCAAAGCCTGCTCAAGCTCCGTGTCGGCGCCCTGCACATTCAGCCTGAACAGCTCGTAAAACGGCACGGAAAGCTGCTCCGTATTGGCGTTGTCCACGTCGATCTCCTCGGGTTGATCCGCATAAAATTCTTTGCGGAAGGAAATGACCATAAATTTGCCCACTTTATCATTCAGCAGCATGGTCAAATGCTGCGTATTGAAAAATTCATCAGGCGACAATGGGGACACAAGCGCAAACTCATATACGAATTCATCGCTAAACGGGATGTATTTCCGCTTGGATTGCAAAAGACCCACAGCCTCCAAGCGGGAGGTTTGCTCTATCACTTGCTTGCGTCCAAGTTCATTCATTTCTATATCCAAAGACAAAAAAAGCCGGCGAAGCTGCTCCAGCTTGGAATAACCGATTTTTTCCTGCGAGAGGGACTGGACAAAAAAATGATACAAGCTTGTCGCCGCTGCCCCGATCATCGGCTGGTATACGGTACTCAGCATTTTAAAGTCCAAATGGCTCAAAGTGAAATTTCTGTATGTATAAAAACGGTGATTTTCGGAAAAATCCAGAAGATTGCTGATTCTCATAAGTACTGCACCATCCATAGTCTATTTATCTATTCCTTTATAATTTTATCAAAAACCGGCCGCGCAAGGTTGTACAATCAGAAAAAAACGACCGGAAAATTCCGGTCGGCAGATGGAAGTCCCTGTTCCCTAAGCGTCTGTCTGGAGATATAAGTTTAGGCATCGCTCAAGATCGATTGCCACTAAAAGAGAGGCGAGCATCCGCTTCGGGTGACTTTTCTTTCCGCTGCAGAAGGGAGAGCCTAAAGAGACCTAGAACCATGAAAGTCGGAGGTCTTCGCTTTTAAGCATATGCTTCGATGGTTCTTGGTCTCTTTAGGCTCGGACTGGTCATGAATGCATCCTTGTCGGAAAGAAGTCGGCACCCGAAGGGGATGCTCGCCTCTCATTTCCACATAATCGTAAACTTAATGCTGCAGCTCGCCGTCTATTCTCTCGATATCTCTCGACACCGGCTCAAAGCCGCCCGCTTTCCACATTTCAAGCTCATTGCTCTCATCAAAACGCCCGATCCATCCCCTGACAATTTCGTTCATATGCAGCGCCGCTTTTGTCGGGAGCTGATGTGAAACGTGTTTGATCAAAAACATTTGATTGTTCGGCAATCGTCTGCGAAGCAAATGGGCATATCTGAGAAAGGATTTGTCTTTGTTGCCGTTTAAAAGCAGGATCGGCTGCCGCAGCTGCTTTAAGCGATTGCTGCAGTTATAATCCAGACTTTCTTGAAAATAATCCTTCCATTCCTTGGTGCTGCCCTTTAAAGCACTGCGGTAGAGCAAGTCGTAGGTGTACTTCGTATCCGCATTTCCCCGGCAAATTCCTTTGGCAAGCGTATGCTTCAAGCCAAAGCGGCACATGGCCGCACCCAGCTTGATCTCGCTGCGTGTTTTCCAATCGCTGGTTTCGGACATGCCGCTGACCAGAATCCCTCCTGCAAACCTATCGGGATAGCTCAGCAGCGCTTCCAGAGCAACCGTGCCGCCGGTGGAATAGCCGCAGACCACTGCCCGCTCGATGCCCAGATGATCCAGAAGCTGTTTGGCGTCTTCCGCTATCAAGGGATAGGACAGCCGTGCATCGGAGGACGGGCTGAAGCCATGGCCGCGGATATCGAAGGTAATAACCCGGCACCGATCGGAAAGCTGCGCTGCTTGATATTGAAACACCGCGCTGTTGATCAGCGGAGGATGAATAAATAAGACCGGCAACCCCGAGCCGGTCTCATGATAATGCAGCATTGTATCATTTACACGGGCCAAAGGCATAACGCATCACCACATTTTTCAATGATTCGAATTCCCCGTTAGCTTGCCCCGCAAGTTTCCTTTTTAAGCAATTCAAAACATTTTGTAGCCCTTTTTTCTCAGCAGCTGGATCGACCACGATCCGAAGTAAGCTCCGATCAGCCCGCCGATGGCAGGGATGTAATCGACATATGTATACCCCCGAATGCTGGCCAGAAAGGAACCTTCACTCCAGTTGAAATACACGTAAACGATCACTAAAGCAATGTACAGATACAAGGGCAGCCAAGTTGTTTTTAGCAGCATATCCACAATAAATGCCAAACCATAGAACAAGACAAAAAGCAAAAGAGTGCCGATAATTAATTGAATCACGGGAATGCCATCTCCTTCATGGTTACTGAAATAACCCAATAGTAGTTTACTTGATCGCTTTGTCCGAGTCAATCGGACGGTTTGCTCTCGGTCCCCGGTTCGGCTAAAATGAAGTGAACGATATTTTGATTGTTTTCATCAATCTCTTAAAGGAGTGACATAACCATGAGTGAAGCAATACAAACTCTCGACGGATGGTATGCGCTGCACGATTTCAGGAGCGTCGACTGGAATGCGTGGAACCGGATGTCCCCGGATGACCGCAGACAGGCCGAGCAGGATTTGCTGAGCATGATGAACGGATGGAGCGACACGGAACAAACTGCGAACGGCAGTACTGTCGTTTATTCGATTGTCGGACAGAAAGCCGATTTGATGATCATGCATTTGCGGGAAACGCTGGAGGAATTGAACGCCTTGGAAACCGAGTTCAACAAATCCGCATTCGGTCAAGTTACCTTTCCGACTTATTCCTATGTATCCGTTGTGGAGCTCAGCAATTATGGAGGGAAACCCGGCGAGGACCCGATGGAAAATCCGGAGATTGTCGCCCGTCTGAAGCCGCTTCTTCCCAAAACCCGCCATATCTGCTTTTATCCGATGAACAAGAAGCGCGAAGGTCAGGACAATTGGTATATGCTTCCGATGGAAGACCGCAGGGCATTGATGCGCAGCCATGGCATGATCGGAAGAACTTATGCCGGCAAGGTCAAGCAGATCATTACGGGTTCTGTCGGTCTTGACGATTGGGAATGGGGAGTCACGCTTTTTTCCGAGGACGCTCTGCAGTTCAAAAAGCTCGTCTACGAAATGCGGTTTGACGAGGTCAGCGCGCGCTATGGAGAATTCGGCGACTTCTACGTGGGCAATTTGCTCACAGCGGAAAAATTAAATGACATGCTGAAGCTGTAATTTAAAGCAATGAAAAAACCGTGCTCTTATCGCACGGTTTCTCTTTTGCTATCCGATTGCTGCTTATTCTTCCGCTTCACGCTTGTTTTTTTCCTGCAGGTAAGCTTCCGTATCTCGATCGCGCTGTCGGCTTTTCTCTTTTAGACGTTCTATTGCGGGAACTACCAAAAGATCGATTTCCTTTTGAACAATATAAACCAAATCATAGCGGTTCTGGGACTCCAAATAGTGTCCGACTTCCATTAAAGCGTTATAACGATCCAGTTCCCCTCTGGTCAATAATCCCCGAACCTGAACGCTGCAGTGACGCACACTTGGTCCCTCCCAACCTGACTAGAATCTACCTTTTTTCAGTACAAGCGGAATTCCGCCAATGATGAACAAGTAACGGATATCGATGATTTTCTTCAGCATCGCTGCCATAAATCCCTTTAACTTATATTTACCTACAAGTCCCACGGCATCATGCTTGCCAAGCGAAGCAACCGTTCCTTTAAGACTGAACTTGAACTCCTTATGAGCTTCTCCGCGAATGGATGCGACCAGATTGTTGGCACAGGTGCCGCCTTGTTGGATGGCAATTTGCGCCGTCGGCGGGTAAGGACGCTGATCTTCATTGAATATGAGGGCCCCGTCTCCCACGACGTATACATTGTCATGCTCCGCAGTTCGCAAATAAGGGTCGACCTTCACCCTGCCGCGCGCTACTTCAAAGCCCGCTTCCTCAATCAGGCGGTTACCGCGAATGCCTCCGGTCCAAATAATGGTATTGGATTTGATTTCTTCACCGCTTGCAAGAATAACGCTGCCGGCTGTGCATTCTTTGATCGCCGTGCCGATTTTAAAGGTGACTCCTTTGTCCGTCAGCACTTTCATCGCGTATTGGACCAGCTCGGAATCAAATCCGGGAAGCGCGGTCGGTGCGGCCTCTACATTGTAGATTTTAACCAGCGAAGGATCTACATTAAATTGGCTGCACAGCAGCGGGATCCGATCTGCCAGCTCGCCGACAAATTCGATGCCGGTGAATCCGGCGCCGCCGACTATAAATGTTAAAAGATCCGTGCGGTGCGGCTCGCTTTTGAATTTGGCGAATTGATATTCGATGTGCTCGCGAATCAGATTCACGCTGTTGATGCTACGGATATTCATGGCGTGCTCCTGAAGCCCGGGAATTCCGAATGTTTCCGGTTCTCCGCCCAAGCCGATTACCAGGTAATCATAGGTGAGCGTTCCGTCTTCGAGGATTACTTTTCTCTCGTTCGGCCGGATTTGAACGACCGTCGACTTGACGAAATCGATTTTGAATTCGTCAATCAAGCTCAGGATGTTGATGCGTGCATGCTTCGGATCATCCGTTCCTGCTGCCGGCATATGGAGGTGAGTCGTAATGTAATGGTAATCATGCTTGTTGACCAATGTGACGTCGGCTTCATTATAATGAAGCTCCTTTTGCAATCGAATCGCCGTCACTATGCCTCCGTATCCAGCACCTAGGATGACAATTCTGGGAATTCTGCTCATGATAAAATTCCTTCCTTTTAGTATGGTCTCTCACGGTTTGGATAAAATATCCGATTTAAATTAATTGTGAAAAATAACACAACCCCCTTCAAAATAAGAGCATATGTCAGGCGTTTCCAATCGCTGCCTATACATATGAATGCAACATATGCTTTAGTATTGATTTTTTGGGTCGGTCTATTCGCCAATTAATTTAAACATTCAACTTGAATCATATAATTTTCCCTTGAAAATTTCAAGTTAGATTTTTATTAAAAAATGATTTTTATCACAAACTAAATAAAGCTTATTTGAAAATAATCCAAAAATTTCACAGATCATTCAAGTTTTTCGTAGATTTTCGACAATTTGCGATTTTTTTTGCGAGTCTTTATTAATAGGGGTTTATTTACCAAATCCAGAAGTTTATAATGTAATACGGTGTGAAAAATCAGAAAAAGCCATCATCGCCTAAAACCGATACTCCTTTTTAATGACAAGAGCTCTTTTCGGTATTCCAGGCGTTAGATAAAATAGGATGTGGAGGTGCACGATAAGTGCAACAAGAAAACCAAAGTCAGGAAATGATCGATATCATCATCATTGGAGGCGGTCCTGCGGGCATGTTCGCCGCGTTTTATGCGGGCATGAGGCAGACCTCGGTGAAGGTAATCGAAAGCATGCCGCAGCTTGGCGGGCAATTGGCCGCCCTGTACCCGGAAAAATACATTTACGACGTCGCCGGGTTCCCGAAGATCAAAGCCGAGGAATTGGTGAATAATTTGTCGGAGCAGATGAAGCTCTTTGACATCGACGTGCGGCTGGAGGAACAAGTCACCGAGGTGATCAAGCATGAGGAGCGCAGATTCGAGGTAAGAACCGACAAGGGTGTGCATTTTGCCAAGGCATTGATCATTACCGCCGGCGTCGGAGCCTTTCAACCCAGAAGGCTGGACCTGCCCGAAGCGTCGAAATACGAAAAGAAAAACCTTCATTATTTTGTCAATGATCTGGAAATATTCCGTGGTAAACGCGTTGCCATCAGCGGCGGCGGCGACTCTGCCGTGGATTGGGCATTGATGCTGGAACCGGTCGCCAAGGAAGTCAGCCTGATCCATCGCAGAGACAGATTCCGCGCCCATGAGCACAGTGTGGAATTGCTGAACAATTCCTCGGTCAAAGTCGTAACCCCTTTTGAAATAACCGGGCTGCAGGGCAACGGATTGATCGATCAAGTGACGATCGAGAACTGCAAAACCGGAGAGAAGAAAAATCTCGAAGTGGATGCTGTCATTGTAAACTTCGGCTTTATTTCCTCACTCGGTCCGATCGCCGATTGGGGCTTTGAAATCGACAATGGTTCAATTATCGTGGATTCCCGCATGGAAACAAGTATTCCCGGCATTTTCGCGGCAGGAGACATCACGTCTTACCCGGGAAAATTAAACCTGATTGCCGTAGGATTCGGCGAAGCGCCTACTGCGATCAACAACGCCAAGGTATACATTGATCCCGAAGCGCGGCTTTCTCCAGGACACAGCAGCAATATGAAATTTTAATAATTAAGAGCTGTTCCAAAGGCATTTGGAATACAGCTCTTTTTTTTGGATAATCGCCGTTTCCGACGGTGAAGCTATTTGCATTGGCGGTCCTGAAATCGAACATTATCACCCGACAAAAATACTTTCACCGGAGGAAACAACATCATGGATTACGGCTGCCCGGTATGCAACGGTTTGACCGCGATAGCCGCAAGCTGCGGCAGTTGCGGAACGGTCATGGAGGATCTGGGGCGTTCGGACGAAAGCCTTGGGCCGTACGCTCCATACAGGCCGATCGACGATATGAAGCTTACGAACGGTTATAACGATCTGTCCGCTCACCGATGCGTCCATCAGATTTATTGTCCGCAATGCAAGCAGACGATGCTTCATTCCGTCGACGAGTGGAAAATATGAGCAAATGCACAAATATCCACAGAATACTGTGGATATCCTGTGGATAAAATGTGGTTATCTTTTTTAACTTTTGGCTGCTAGTCTTCGCTCTCCCAAACAACCGCAATGTGGCGGTCCACCCATTCACGGACTTTAATCTCGATCACCCGTTCGATTTCATCTTCGCTTAGTTCCTCCAGTTTGTGATCTTCAATTTCAATCACATCCTGTTTCATCAGTTCATCGGCTATCGAAACGCCCAACTTGATCCTCAATCCCGACTTCCTCCCTAATCTGGCTCAGCACTTCTCCGGAACTCCCTCTTCTTCCTTCGTGCGGAAAGACGAGCCGCAGCCGCAGGTGGCGACGGCGTTCGGATTGTGGATGGTGAAACCGCCGCCCATGTCCGCTTCCTTGTAATCAATCTCCACGCCTTTTAAAATCCTTACGTGGTAAGGGATTTGAGCATTTTTAATTTTGGGTGCGGGGATTAATAATTGTTTCTAGGGTTAAGAATTGCAACATCCCATGCTTGTGGATAGTGTTAATATTATTATACCCAAATATCTCCTTCCGTCCAGTCGAATACTCAATGCAAATTAGCATCAACCGACTACAGCATTCTCTATATACAGAGATAAACTTCATCACCTAAACTCCCCATCGACCCCATTCTTTCCTGTACCGCTTATTCTGACGTTCAGATTTCGATTCTAAGCACCTTTATAATCTTTAGCCACCAATCCCCTTCCCACATTCAATAACCGATAGGAAACGATTCAGCTAAGACAGGAATCGTATTTGATTCGTTGTGCAATCAAAGAAGAAAAAAAATAATAGAGCAGCCGCAGCCGCTCCTAAGCAAACCATTCATTATTCAAAACTGAAAATCAATAATTTCTGATTCTCATCAACTTCCGTCTTATATTTTATTCCAAGTGAGTTAAATAAGTCTTTATATGATATGTAGTATCTGCCATTATACTTGACTACGCCTGTTTCTGCATTTGGTTGTGTCGAAATCTTATATGACTTACTCTTGTCAGCATTGTAAATTGTGTATTCGGTATAACGCTCATTTATGCTGGCATACCTATTTTCCATTTTGAAATACTTATTAGGGTCTTTGACACCAACAATTCCCTTCACATATGGGTTGTTTGTAGTATCAATGCCATAATCATTACCTGAAACACCAATTAAGCTAACCAAACCAATAAATGCCGCCATATTCTGATAATAATTTTGTTCATTATCTACGTATAAATCGGTTGGACCTGGGATTAAATAAATATCGCCTTTAATCTTTATAACCGATGTATATCCAGTTAATGACAATATACTCATTGCGTCATTTTCTTTTGAGATGGATGTCCCCTGATTCCCTACCTCATTATTGTCTATTTCAACACGCTTCAATTGGTCATTCCATTTTACAGTCGTACCAAGTACATCACCCACAGCTTTTAACGGAACATATGTATTACCTTGGTAATTCAAAACAGGCAATTCAGCATTCGTATATTCCTTGCCTTTGACAATAAGAGGATAATTAACTTTGGTCAATATAAACTGCTCAATCGAATCCGCAAATACGGAAGTAGTTGCTGTTAATGCACTACCAATGATGATGCCAGCTATTAGTTTCTTCATGTTTTCCCTCCATTTTGTCATTGTATATTTTTGTGTAGCATTAAATCACTTCAATGACTCTGTACCTATAGCTATCCCAAGATACCTCAGCATTAATAGCACATCCAATTAATGCTTTTTGCAAGTCAGACATAAATTCTCGTTGGTAATATGGTTCTATTTCTAAATTGAATGTTTCGTTCGTAGAAACATCTTGTATAATCACTTTATTTCCAAAATCAACCGATCTACTACTTGACTTATATTGTTTCTCATTATTTTTTTTGAATATGTGAGTGTCATGATACGAAATATTAGACTCAGATAACTCATGTTTTAGTATTATCAAGTTATTGTTTAAGGGATGTGACGGATTTACATGGAAAATACGTTTATTCGTTAAATTTATCGTTATTGCACCTCTATCGAACATTGAATGATGATTTGGACAAACTACTATCATGTTGCCCAAAGAATCTGTTCCATTATGTCCACCCAAGGGACGAATATGATGCACTTCAGAGAAACGTTCCCCATATCCAAGGTCAACAAAATCCCCACAGATTTGACAGGTATCATCATACATTTTTTTTAAATGGAAAACTAAACTATTGACTCGATTTACTTTATTGACTGGACGTATTGTTCTTTCTGGATTGTAAACTTCCTTTAATTTAATATCTCTTTGTGGAAAATTATCAATCTTATTATTTGGAGATTCATTATTTATGACAGGGTTTGGATTGTTGGGAATCTCCCTTTGTTTTATATTTTGTGTTCCATTGGTGTGTTGTTTATTGTTTATACGATTTTTGAAAGTTTCATTATCAACATCTTTGATAGTTTCTTTCTTTTGAAAATCTTTGATAGTTTTTACATTTGTGTGCATTTGTTTATTTTGGGGTAAATAGGAATCCTTTATTTTTTGCATATTTTCAAAATAGGTATTCAATGCAATATCCAGACCTTTAATACTAACCTCTTTCGGAATGATTAAGTTATCATCTTGAACGTACAATGGTGAAGAAGATTTAAAAAATTTTCGTTGCTCTGCTGGGTGTCGTAATCGTCCTATTATTTTATTGATTATTTTATCAATTCTTTTAATTTCGTCTTCTTCAATCCCAGCGAAATGACCTCTTTTATTTCGTTTCATTCTTATTCTAGTAAATTGAAATCGGTCATACCAAAAAGTCCCAGTTGATGGTCGGATGAATGAATTTTCGTTGGGCAGTAGCAACTCAAGTTGTTTCAATGTAATTTTCCTGGGAATCCTTATAGTTTCTTTGTTTATTTTTTCATTAGATACCACTGTGCATCCTAATTCTATACAAGCATTACGGAAATATTTGCATTCTTTACTTAGCTCAAAAATTCCGTTTACTCTCTCTAAATTCCAAACTTCATTTGGAGGATATTCAAATACAAGATTTTCCTTTCGAATTTCTTTAATGTTATTCTTCCGCATAGTTCTCCTCGGCATTAATGTTTCCATGATTATACACTAAAATGACTATTATTTGTATCGATAATAATATTTTGACCATGTTTATTAGATGTTTCTCGTTTAGATGATTATCTACACTCAAAAAAAGGGTGTGGATAATATGGCGCAAATACTTGAGTTAGTTGGAAAAAGAATTAGGCAGATTAGAAAGGCAAGAGGGCTTTCACAAGAAGCTTTAGCAGAGAAATGCGGCTTTAATTTCTCTTATATTGGCGGAATCGAAAGAGCGGAGAAAAATGTTTCACTTATAAATTTGTCTAAAATCGCTGATGCACTTGAAGTTGGCATTCACCAATTCTTTGTATTTTCCCACAAGCAAGAGAATCTTACTGACAAGGAACAAGCACTTATTGACCTATCATTTATTCTTTTGGACTATGATATATCCACAATCGAAATGGTGAAGAACGTAGTGCAAGAAATCTTAAAAAACCACAAGAAACGCTGAAACTCTAACGAAAAGTTCATATGAGAAAATTTTGTAAAATGTATTTCTCCATGTAATGAAGCAACTGGATAATCCTGCACTCTGTTATTTGTTTCTATTATTCCATGTAACGACAAATAAGCCTACAACTCGTTGCTGGCGGGAAGAAAAACGGAAGAAATTCAAATGCTCTTGAAAGTCGCTAAAGAAGTGCTGGGGACGTATGATAAGTTAAGATGAGCAAGCAAATCTATTGCAACAGCAAGGAAGGGGAGCCGCTACGAGTGCCGATAATAGTCACCCTTGCGTATATATGTATTTATAGTGCTAGGGTGAATATCGAAAAAAATAAAAAGAGAATGCGACTTATTATATTTTTATTCATATCCCATATTTTCTTATTTCTTCCAATATTTTTTTAGCAGCATCAATATCCGACATCAGCATCATGTTTAGATTGCCTTGATTATCCTTAAAATGTTCTGCCAACTCTTTCAACTTTTTTTTAACATGTTCAAAAGGCAGTAGCTTGCTAACATCATAATATTCTATTTCTCCATATCGCGCTTTATAAAAGGCAAGTCTTTCAATTTTCATATGAATATAGTTAAATGCTAAATCATCAGAATTAGTAATAATCGCTAATTCATTCAATAGAAAATATCCAATCATCTGCAAATTATCATTATCTTTTAGTGATTTGTCTTTAGAAGTCTTGAAATCGTAGAGGGTTCCATCAATAAATATATCTGCATCTGCTCCACTGACTAAAGCAGTACTAACACCAAATTGTGGGTTAAAGATGACTTCACTTTTTTTAGTGATGACTTTTGAAGCTATAAAGGTGTTCTCAAATACTGACATAAGATTTTCTAAGTCATTCTTCATTTCTTGAGAAGATGGTTCAAAAAGTAGATAATCAATATTCAATTCGTTCTTCTTGGTTCTAGCCCTCACTAAATGTTCTAATTTTGCTAAGTGTACTGCAACATTAAGTAAGCTTGTAATAGGCAATGATCTGTCGTTAATCAGTTCTAGCACCTTATCCATCCAAGATAGATATACTTTACTATGGCTATTGAAATCAGGTATTTTCCTAAACCCCTCTAGTGCTACTAATCCTTTATCAAGTCTAGTAAGTTGGAACGAAACTGATTTTTCTCCAACGACACCTTTGATTATTGGGGATTTGGCTAATATCGCAAGAGCAATTATGATTATGAACAATAGATAAATCATCTTATTGGTGTACTCCCTTTTGAAATATGTAACATCTTCAAGGGGCATTACTCCCCCAAATTCATCTAAAGACTATTCAATTCAGATAGAATCTCATCTGTTTCACTAAGACAAAATACTTTTGTTTTATATTGCTTGTCTAAACCAAGTTGGCTAATTCTATTTTTCATCTTTTTGTCTGTGACTACATAATTAGAATATGGAATAACTGTACTTAAATGCTCAACATCCATAGAATCACCAGATTCAATGGCTTTTGTACCAGTAATAATTTTTGCTAATATTTTGCTACCAATATCTACATATGGTATTTCCTTGTATACATCTGATTCAAGAAAACTCATAAGTTCAACTGGACTTCCTCCTAAACCATCCCACATAGCAATTAGATCTGTAAATAGAGCATGTTTTGCGTAATCATCAAAGGTTATCTCTTGTTGATTACTCAGCTTATTTTGCATATTATATATTGCAGTTCTGCACGTTTGAATTATTCCTCTGTATTCTTGTTCAAGTTGTTGTTCATATGAAATTCCTTTGGCGATAACCGTTTGTCGAAGTGTCTCAAATTGCTTACGTATAGCTTCTTTTCTCTTCATTCGTTCATCTATTTCTTCTGCATTTGTTTCACTATAAACAGATACAATTAATCCATTCCCATATCCATTTTTCCTTTTTTCTAATTCCTTAAGAGGGTCTTGATAAAACGCATCTTTATAGTCCAATACTACCGCATCTCGTTGTTCAATAAATGCTTTCATAAATTCATATAATTGATTATCATGTATGGATTTCCTGTGCTTGAATTTTATTCCAAACGAAAGAAAAGACTGCGCTCTATGTGCTTCTTTTATTAGGCTGTTGATTTCTTCTCTTTGGTCACCTTCAACATATAAAAGTTTGCCATCTCTTGTTTTCTGATATATTATGTCACTAAGATTAGCCATGCGTTCAAGTTGTAAATCTTTTAAGGCGAAGTTCTCCTTATATTTTGTAATATCAATAACCACATTAGTATCCATCCATAATATTGGTCTTGGACAGTTTATAAACTTGATATTCATTCAGAGACCACCTACACACAATAAGATTCTTTAATTATACCATATGTCGGAATACTCTCTCAGTCGCTGGTCTGCTGCGCACACTCCACCTGTGGAAAACCCAATTTTCTCCTCACGTTTTAACTACCGCCCCCTGCGCCCCTATAAAGCCAACAAAAAAAGCATCCATCAAAGGACGCTTCAATCACACCATCAGAATTATTCACTTCCGTTTTTCTAACTCTCTATACAAAACAGGTTTAGATACACCAGTCAATTCAACGATTTCCTTAAGTGTATAATCTTTGCAGTCATACAACTTCAAAGCTTGATTTACCTTCTTCACATCAGTTCGCGGTCTACCGCCTTTTCTTCCTCTTGCTCTCGCAGCTTGCAATCCCGCCATTGTTCTTTCACTTATAATATCCCGCTCCAACTCAGCTATTACTGCAAGCATCTTAAACATTGCCCTGCCAACTGCGGTAGTAGTATCGATATTATCACGAATGCTTATCAATTCAATCTTCCGTTGCTCCAAAACTTCGCTCAATTCGATTAGCTTCTTTGTTGAACGTGCAAGCCTGTCTAACTTGTAAACAACCAGTGCATCTCCTTCTCGCAAATACTCCAACGCTTTAGCTAACTCAATACGGTCATCATTCTTACCTGACGCTTTTTCCTCGAAGATGCGAATACAGCCTGCTTGTAAAAGTGCATCATTTTGCAAATCAAGCGATTGGTCAACTGTACTTACACGTGCGTATCCGATTTTAGCCAAATAAAACAACCCCTTTCAATTTTGTAACAGACAGAACTGTACTCAAAAAGGGATAATTTGTCCAGTTTATTTACTTTGATTTGGAGACGAGTTTTGATACTATCTCTGAGCGTTAAATGAGCGTTAGTACAACCTTAAAGGAAAAGTCTCGAAAACATTCGTTTCTGAGAATTAAAATAATATCATCTAGTAGACACTTGCTGATGGTTTGCGTTTACCATCTATATAAAAAACAGCTGGCATTTTCAATCCTTTTTGTTTATTTGTTGCTTCTAGCGATTTCAAATTTTGCAGACGTTGTCTGGAACCCCCAATATCAATTATTAAATAGATAGCTTCCTTAGTTTTTTCAGCCTTTTGATATTCCTGTATTTGTTTCTCGAATCCATGAAGTAACTGATTATTAGTCGTAAGTTTAGCTTCAACAACCACTCTTTTTTTGTATCCTTTACTAAATTTGAAATCTACTGGTCCTCTCCCTCCATTTACCTCGCGGCTAATATCTATGTTATTAGCTTCACAGTATGCATCTGCAATTCCATAGAAGAGTTTTTGTGCTGCTTCTTCTTTTTTAGGTTTTTCATTTGCTTCGTATAAAAGAGAAGAGAGACCATTATTTTCAATTAAATCTTTGTACTTTTCACATATTAATAAAATAAAATCAAGAAAGCCTTCCTCATTTGTCAATCTCTTATCAATTTGAAGAGGAAAATCTCTTGTAAACTTTTTTGATACTTCGTACCAAGCAATTTGACCTGACCTATCGTTTTCAAAGTCATATTTTCCAAAAGGTTTAGCTCTATATAAGGTGATTAAATCTCGCATTAATTCTGGTTCATCTAATACTGCTTCTCGCAAAATTTGTTTTTTCCCACTCGTTGCTTGTTTCCATGTATAACCAATGATATTGTTAACCTTATTTCTAAGTTCTTCATTATGCGCACAAACGCGGTCAATATCACTCCAATCGAATGCAATAGGTAAATCTTTTAATAAATCCTTAGGAAGTAACAAAATTGGAGCATTATTAAAGGGATTAACGACCATCTTATATACTTCTTCGCGATACTTTATGTTCTTTGTGGAGATATTAAAAATATCCCACATATTTTCTGTATATTTTAGTATATCCTCATAAATAATATTAGCCACAACATCACTTATTCTATCAGGGCCAATATTACTTTCAAATAATCCAACAAGTTCAAAAATCTCTGGTTCAACAATACCTGCTTCCATGATACTTTTGGCAGTGTGAAGCAATCTACTTCTTAGTCCTGGTCCAATAGCACTTCCACTTGTTCCTTTATTAGAATAACCTATACACAATCCTTTAATTTCAGGAAATTCAAAGAATTTTTCTGCATTTTTCCAAAAAATATCTCCTTCATTTTTTGAATGCTTGAGTACCAATAAAATATCACGAAACCTTTTCTCTACCTTGGAATATGAATTTTGGAAGTCTGGAATTTTGCAATCTTTTAGTAAGTGAGGGTCAATAAAAAATCGAGAATCAACGTTTAGAATTGCATCAAACGCTCCATACTCATTGAATTTTTGTTTATCTATACCTAAAAAATCAGTGATTGATGTTGCCATAAATTGCTTCCCTCCATTTCTCTATATAATTATTCGACAAATATTCCCACAAACCTCTCTTTCCAATCTTGTTAAGCCTTTGCTGATTTGGTAGACTTCATTTAATATTTGTCATAAGATGTAATTGTGATGTGATGTCAGGAGGTGGGAAAGGTTGAAAAAAAGAGTACTAATCAAGAAAAAAGTTGTGCCTAACCCCATTACTGCTAAGAAATTGAAGCGACAAATATCAAAAAAGTTAAGTAAAGATGAAAGGATTCAGAGAGCAAAAGCTAATCTGATTGCTAAAATTAACACACACAGGTTGGATACATTCATAGCTAGGGTTGCATACATCCTAAATCACTATGAAGAATCAAGAAATAGTGATAAGAAGTTGGCATTATTGTACTGGGAAACATTTCAAAATGAAATTTATAAAGGAGTAAACATCACACCTGAACAATACTATGAATTGGAACCCCAAACTTCAATCACTCGTGCAAGAGCCAAAATTCAAAATGAGTTCAAGCTATTTTTAGCAGATGAAAAGATTGAACGATATAGACGCAAAAGAGAAGAGGAATTTAAGGAGAAACAAATAGCTATTGTTCCACCAAAGCCAGTCATCACAATAAATTGTGATGAAGCTAAAGAGAAGAATGCATTGGTAGGCAGCGTGTGGAGTGTTAGCCCTATAAGGTATCATCAACTTTGGAATTTAATAAGGGAATGGAAGGTAGAAAAAGAGTTAAAAGCTACATACGAATTTCATTTTTCCCATTCAAAAAAACATGAAATAAACTTATATAAGGAATTTATTGATTTAATTGCAAATCAGTCAGATACTTTGAGTTTTAAGGCAGTTATTACGAATACCGAAGCATCTAAAAGGAAACTCGATGAAATTATTACGGATTTGTACACTGTTACTCTCACAAATGGACTAAAACATGAAATCGAAAGTGGGAGAGTCTCCCTTCCACGAATTATAAATGTATTCAAAGACCTTGAAGATGCAAAGGATAGATTGTTTTTAGAAATTCAAAAACAACAACTTCAACAAACATTGAAAGTTGAATATGATGGTCAAGCCAATTTGGAAATAATGGAGGGCATTGCAAGCTATACAAGTCCATTTATTCAAATGGCTGATTTATTCACTGGCTGCATTGGACGTAAGCTTAATGTCACAGGGACAAGTAACCACAAAGATGAGATAGCAGACTATTTCTTTGAAAAATTCGAGATAGATAATCGGACATTCAGTACTAAAAATTCAGACTTCATTAATATAAGATTTCTTTAATTGTTAACTTTGTTTTTGGGGGGATGGCTGTTCATGGCTCTGATAAAGTGTAATGAATGTGGAAGTGATATTTCAGACAAAGCTTCCGCTTGTCCAAAATGTGGTTTCCCCTTAAATGAACTTGCCGCAACAACAACTTCTTATTTCCATGAAAAGAGTAAACGAAAACCAAATTACATTTCAAGAATTGTAATATTGGTGCTGCTTGGTATAGCATCTTACTATATCTATTCTTATATGAACAAAGACGATAAAACAGTTGTTACTAATACAATAAAGCAAATTGCTAATCAGCCTGTTACAATTTTCGATTCAGAGGAACAAATACAAGAAGATAACTATCTTTCTATACCAGTTGAACTATCCACAGCAAAAGAAGTGACAATCACTTATAATGTCACGTTAGGTCCAAGCTTAGATGTATTCTTTATGGATTCGGAAAATTTTCAAAAATGGAAAACTGAACTCTCTACTGGGAGCAACGAAAACGTTGAATACATAACCGCTCTTTCAACATTTGGATTAAGTAACCATACTAAGACTGCTCAAATTGCTAAAGGAACATACTATGCGGTATTTGATAATACAGATTATGGTCCTACACATCCTCCTATGAATTTTAAGAATGACATTGCTACAATCAAAATACAAATTACGGAAAAATGATGAAATTGTAGAATGTACTACTATCAAAGCCGCTTTTGGAGAATGCTCCGTTAGCGGCTTTTTCCTTGTCTCTGTAGGACAAATTTAACAGGTTACGTTTTTTAATCAGCCGCTTCCCATTCTTCAAGTATTCCCTTGCTTTCAGCGACACAACAATATTTCATGATTTTATTGTTGTCGTTGCTTTATCGCAGAAACATAAACAGAACTTATTGAAAGTGCAAATTTTCTTTACTGACCCGCATAAACCTTATCGTACACATTAACATAGCTTGCTGGATGGATGACCACATACGCGCAATTCCAATGCAACAGCCAAGAAAGGGGGATGCTCAGATACCCCGACTTCTCCGCACATATGAATAGTCACCCTCACCGTATCAGATATTTATAGTGGAAGGGTGACTATTTGAAAAGCTAAGATTTTACAAGTTTTTTCCGTCTTCCTTCTTTAACTTCTACATATCCCCTTGATGTAAGGAACGCCTGAATAGTAGTATTTGTAATTAATTTTGAAAATCCCTTCGTCGGCATATCATCAAGTTCCGATCTTATTTGCTCGTACCATATTTCCGTTTTTCCCTGTGCTTCACTTTCGTTAATAAAGTCGATGAATGCCGTTTGCTTGGGGTTATTGCCTTTAGTAGTTATCCTGTTTTCAATCATCTTTTGCGGATACCATTCACTAATGCTGCAATTCGGGAATTTCAAGCCAATATGCTCAAGCAAAATCTTGTCATTATGAAAGATGTAAACCGTCCCTTTGACGTTCTGGGCATTATTCCGTTGACTGCTCCGTTTTATTTCTTGTGAGTAGTCGGCAAGCATGTCCAGCAACTTAACCGCTTCAATACGGGTATCATTGAACCTTCTGACGTTATTGTATTTGGATAGTTCAATTTCTTCTAATACCTCACCGTTTTGTTCATAAATTGCTTGAGCCTTGGATGTATAATGATTTTCGGTTTTGTGAAGAATGCCGCAAATTGCTACAATATCACAATCCTTAAATTCATTTGTACCTTTGGTTGCTCCGTAATGAGCAAGCATTACCTGTTTATTGTCAATGTAGTCCCTAAGATATTCCACAATCTCATTTTCATTGCTCATAAAGGTGGGAATATAGACCTTACTTTGGGGCTGCCCTTCACATATTGAAATCACATCTTCACAAAATGCCTTAACTAATTCGAAATCGCTTAGGCTCGTTCTGGATGCGCTGATTAAATCGCATATTTTGATTTCTAATTTTTCATATGTTCGTATTGGTTCAAAATTAATTAAGTTGTAATTGTCGTGATTGTATTCTAAGTCCAGGTCAGCAGTACCATCAAAGATGAACGTCTTGAATCCTGCAATTTTGGCATAATCCCGATAAACGCTTGTGATAATCTTAACGCCATATTTTTCATCTGGTTTAATATGACCACCATTTCGAATGATGGCTTCCAACGTGTGAGGATAGTCGCTTATTTCCTTTGTATAGTCAGGGAATTGGTTGCGGAACTCTTTGTAAAAATCTTCGGAAAACCTAAATCCCTTTTCATTTGCTTCAAACAGCTCTCGTTTCTCTGTATCTGCAAAGAGTGGTTCCACAAATTCAATAGCATTTTCAAACTCCGCTAATATGGAAGGGTTCTCCGATTGGTCAAGGCTGTTTTGAATGGAGGAATTGAAATGGTAAAAATCACTTCGATTCAACTCCTTTACAGTCACGATGGAAGGCTTTTCATCAAACAATAGTACATTTCTTTGCTTTTCATCATTTTCCCCAAAGAACCTGTATCTTACTAGCTTGTTAAAGTCCATGCTTAACCGCTTCTTCGTGATAATAAGGACAGGGAATTGCTTTTGTAATTTGTTTTGAGAATAGTACCTGCAATCCTGGGTGTAGCTACAATGATACTTGTAATTTGTTGTGAATACAGGGCAATGAGAGTTTTTTGCATTTCCTTCTATATTGTCCAGGCATTCATCTTCAAGGAATCCATACATGGCGAAAGCGAATTTGTTAGAACTAAAATAATCGTTAATGTCTTCTTCAAGCTTTTTGGCGGTAGCAATACGGTCAACAACTACGACAGCGCCATAGTCATTTTTATGATTAAGCATTTGTTGAAGAAATACTTTGATAATGGTTGATTTACCACCACCCATATCAAGAGGTATCAATGCAGGTTTATTCATATCTGATGATTTGACCAGAAGCGTTACAATATCTTGAATGTATTGGGCGTGCCTATCGTTAATCTCTTGGTTGTATACTGTGAAATCTTCAATCACTGTTTCCGTAATCGTATCAATTAACTTTTGTTCTTGCACATTAATACTTTGAACCAATTCACTAACATTAACCGCTTTTGACTTAATGCCTTCAAGAATTTTTCCTAAATCAATGTCGTACCTGTTGATTTCATCTAATACGTCCTGCCATTCCAATTCCTTTGCCAATTCTTCAAGATGAACATGGATTCCACATCTTGAACAATGATAAAACATATAATCTTTATCAATCCACGCACTTGGTCTTTTATCTGGATGGTTTGGCATGCAACAATGAGTAATGATTTTATTTTCGTTCCCGCCAGTTGCACTGATTTTATCAAGTACAAGATTAAGTACAGCGTCTTTTCGTGACGTACTCATATTGGATTTATGTTCTGCTTCGTGTTGCTTATACAATTTGATTAAAGTTGCTTCCGATAGTTCAGGCAAATTGTCCTTTAAGTGCATTTGGGAATAAGTTACTTCAGGATTCCACCTTTTAATTGTGACAGGGAAGGGGTCATTGGGGTCTTTTACATGCTGGAAATAGGGTAATCTAAGCGTTCTTGATTCGTTAATGCAGTTCATATCTCCACCAAATTCCTCAACCAATTGCATTTGAACATGACGGAATAGATGCGGCACAGCATCATTGACGAACCAGTAAACGTGATAACCATGCTTTGTTTCAATCACACCTGATGGCTCAGGGGAAAATGCTTTGATTTTTAGGGCAACTCCATGCTTGAATTGCTTCAATTGTTCTTTGTCTGCGCGAATATCCTTTGGTGCGTCAATGTCAACGAATTGAGCGTTAATCCTACCGCCATCCGTAATGTGTTCATCCTTGGTTTCGCATCTATCCATTATTTCAAAGTTAGGGGAATTTACCGTAAACAGTACGGAACATCCACCACCAATGGTTGATATTTCAAACCATTTATCAATAATGGCTTTTCCAAATTCTTCTGGGTTGAAACTGCACCATTGAGCCTTTTTTTCGGGACCTTTACCCTTTACGAGTTTTTCGCTATAGACGTAATCGCCGCATCGCAATAAACTTTCTGAATGATAACCATAATTTGATAGAAAGCGAATTTCAAAGGGGTTCTCTCCATGTATAGATGTAAAAAAATCAATATAAAACTGCCCTGTTTTACCAAAATCGATCTGTTCGTTTTTCATACATAGTTCCTTTCTATGCTTATACTTTATAGAAGACAACGTTTTTCGCGTTATCGTTTTCTTCGTCATATTGATACTCAAATTGAATTGGAATTGCATAACTCGCATATTTCTCATTCAGAGCTTGAAAAAATCCCTCAATGGAATTATCCCCAAGTAAAACATAGAAACGTCTATTTATCTTTGCAGTTAAAACTCCAATTTCGAAGCGAATTGCAATCAAATCAGATTCCAATTTATTCTTTTCATTTTGCAATCTTATCAATGCTTCTTTAGTGGAAGTAACATCCAATGTTGCACCAATTCCTTTTATATCACCCAACAAGCTGCTAATTGTTTTTTGATAATTATCAATGGAATCTTTCAACAAACCCTCTTTAACTTTCAGTTCATTGCGATTGATTTTCATTTGTTTGATAGCCATCTTTTTCATTGTAATTTGCTCCCATCGTTTTATTTTGTAATTATTCTTTGTTAGATGACATCATGTTTCTTCAATACATTCTCCAGATCATGGTAGAATGACAGCATTTTTTCGTTGGGAAATAAATCTTGGTTGTTCCATTTATCATGTTCGATTCCGTTGAAGTTCATAAAATAGTTTACGACTGCATCTATCGCCGCAATGTCTTTTACTTGAAATCGCACAAGAAACTCTAAATAATTGTTGAGCTTACTCATGATGAAATCCTCAGCATTTTTCTCCCTAAAAATATCCGCTCGTTGAGTAGTGCCTAATGCTTCTAGCCTTTCAAATAGCGATTGAATCCTATCTTGATATGAATTGATTTTTATCGTATTGTTCAGTTCTTGATAGAGGTATTTGAGCCTTTCTTCATTCAAATCATAGTTTTCATTAATAATCAATGTGTCAGGGTCATCTAAAGCACCAACCGTAAATGGTTCCAGGGTGTCTCCACCTAGAACTTTCTCAATGTAATAGATCTGAATTTTTAGCTCATCAACATAAGTCAATTCCTTTTGAAAATACTCAGGAGAAAGTCCATTGAAAATCTTGGACAATTCGACAAGATACTTAATTGGTATTTCTCTTGTGCCTTTTAACCATGCACTAATGTTGGGTGGAGCAATTCTAAGTTTTTCCGCAAGTGCTTTCTGCTCCTTGCCAAAGACCTTGCATACAAATTCAAGTCCAATCAACGTTATCACTCACTTTCTTTTTTTCATTTTGATAAAAATAATATACATTATCTTTTGTTAATTGTAAATACGAATGATTAATTTTGTTTAATTATTATCAAACCAATAAAAAAAGGGCTTTTTCAGCCCTTAATGATTAAATCACTTCTATATGTTCTATTTCATACGCTAATTTTGACTTCTCCAACCGTAAATGTAGAATGTCCGTCCGCGCGTTTACTTCCAACTGGTGAACAAATTCAAGGATTTCCTCGGCTATAAGGATGTTCAGACAACCCGCTTCCTTGTGAACTGCTGAAAGGATGGTATCCACAACTATCTGGCATGTCTTGATTTCACTGTGAAGGGCATCTTCTTCACATACAAGATGTTCGTATTGCTCCCTCATATCGCTCATATGCGGTTCAACTCCTGTCCAAGCAAGGCATCACGTTCGATTCTGAGGGAGCAGATTTCCTCTTTAATCGCTTTACGGCGTTCAGAAGTGGTCTTGGCTTGGCTATGCTCCAACGTTAATCTGACATGCGTTCTAGCGATCTGGACAAGGCGCTGGATTGTGGCATCATTAAGTTGGGATTTTAGTATTGTTTTCGTCATACTATATTCTCCTATTGCTCGGAAGAAGCTTATTAATTGGAGAATGTTCGTCGTGGCTTTTACGAATATCTGAGGTATCCATTTGGATATAGCGTCTTACGGTTCGTATATCGCTCCATCCCCCCATTTTTTGCAAAGTGAAAGGGTCTGCACCTGATAATGTCATATTTTTTGCCCAGGTATGCCTATATACGTGAGCGGTCAGCTTTTTTCCGTTAATCCCCGCTCTTTTTCCGTGATATTTTAAACGCTTATTAAAATGGTTAGCACCCAAGGGTTCCCCAAAACATGACATGAAAATTCTATCTGTGGTGAAGTGTTGTTTATTTTCCGAAACTAATTGAAGAAGTAACCTTGAGGCTTGCGTTGATATTGGTACTAATCTTGGCTTTCGATTTTTACTCTTTTCGGCTGGAATGGTAATGAATCGTGTTTGGAAATCAACATCTATTGTACGAAGCGATAATAACTCCTGAATGCGCAAACCTGAATCAAGCATTGTTACGATGGCGACATAATCTCTGAATCCAACGTAATCTTTCTGATTGGGTTGTGCTAATATCCCTCTTACTTCTTCATCCGTTAAGCAGTTTGTCAGGTCAATATCCTGTTTAAGCAAATTCACGCTATCTAGCGGATTTACTTCAATAAGCGCATCCTTGCGTAACTGGTTAAATATTGCCTTCAAAGTTCGCAAACGGATATTTACGGTTGTTTCTGTTAAGCCAATGCGTTGATTCTCTACATGGATATTCTTGTGACCTTCATAACGCCGCACATCAAAGCGTAAGTAGTTCACGTAATCACGAAACATGGTTGGTGTTAATTCATCTGCAAATTGCAATTCAGGGTATTTCTCATTTAGCCACTTCAAGAAGTACCCAAAATGTTTTTCATAATCCTTAAGCGTCCTCTCTCGTAATCCTTCAGCTCTCTTTGCATTCACTGCAAAATCCAAGGCTTGGGCAAAAGTAATTCGTGGGTACTCTTCCTCGCTTAACCGATTTCCGACTGGCACTTTTCTTTGCTTTTTCTTCAACAATACAAAAACCTCCCAGACCAGTGTATTTGCACCATACACAAGCTGAGAGGTGTAATCCGCAACCCACAATCACGATTTTTAGGGTTGTGTATGCCTAATATCATGATTGCGGATTGTTCGATTTCACTTGTAATCCATAACCCTTCAAAACAACATCGATTCAATCACCCATAATTTTACAAAACCCGAAATCCCTTATCCGACCTTAACATTCGCAAGGTACGCCCTCTTCTTCCTTCGTGCGGAAGGAAGAGCCGCAGCCGCAGGTGGCGACGGCGTTCGGATTGTGGATGGTGAAGCCGCCGCCCATATCCGCTTCCTTATAGTCAATTTCCACGCCGTTTAAATATTTGCTGCTTTCGGAGTCAATCACAACCTTCAGGCCGTGAATTTCATACTCGCTGTCGTTTTCCTTTTGCTCGTCGTCAAAGCCCATTCCATATGAGAAGCCGCTGCAGCCTCCATTTTGCACGCCCAGGCGCAAAAACAAATTCGGGATTTCCTCGGCGGCAAGCATTTCTTTGATCTTGTTACTGGCTGTTTGCGAAATTTCAATCATCTTGTTTCCTCCTTTAGCTGTGGAGTAAATAATAGTTATTATTATTTAGTATACGCTTTATTCTCGCTGCCCTCAAGGTGCGGACAAACAATTGCACGATTTTGCCGTTCTTCCTGTCCCCTTTCACCTGTTGCTCCATGATAGCAGTAGGTTTATAATGAGGATTGATTACAGGCTTCGGAATCCAGCCCTTAATAAGTCAGGGGGAATAACCATGGAACAAACCATCATCAACGATTCGCTTGAAGATATCCGGCAAAAAATCATAGCGGGCCAAAGATTAAGCTTCGAGGATGGCGTCAGGCTGTTGAAATCCAACAAGCTGCTGGAAATCGGACAAATGGCCGATCTTGTAAGGCAAAGAAAAAACGGGGATACCGTTTATTTTATTGTCAACACCCATTTGAATTATACCAATGTCTGTTATTTGGATTGCAAGCTGTGCGCTTTCGGCTTGAAAGCGGATGATCCCCGCTCCTATACGCTGTCTTTGGAGCAGATCGAGGAGAAAGTCAAAGCGATGGCCGGAAAAGGCTTCAGCGAACTGCATATCGTCGGCGGGGTGAACGCCAAGCTGCCTTTTTCCTACTATGAGGATATGATCAAAATCACCAAAAAGCACCTCCCGGAAATCCATGTTCAGGCTTTCACCGCGGTCGAAATCGACTATATTGCGCGGGTCTCCAAAATGTCGGTGCGCGACGCCATTGTCCGGCTGCGCGAGGCGGGGCTTGGTTCGATTCTGGGCGGCGGGGCGGAAATTTTCGATCCGGAAATTCGCGAGATTATTTCCGGCCATAAAACCGATTCGGAACGCTGGTTTGAAATTCACCGCATCACCCATTCACTCGGCATGAAATCCAATGCTTCGATTCTTTACGGTCATATCGAACAGCCTGAGCACATTATCGATCATTTGATCCGCCTGCGTGAACTGCAGGATGAAACGGGCGGCTTCAGCGCATTTTTTGCTTTCTCTTTTCATCCGGCCAATACGAAACTGGCCGAGGAATATCGCTTAAACGGCGAAACGACCGGCTATTACGACCTGAAGCTGCTTGCCGTTGCCCGTTTGATGCTGGACAACTTTCCGCATATCCGCGCCTTCTGGATGATGATCGGTCAAAAGCTGGCGCAAATCTCCCTCAGCTTCGGCGTCGACGATTTGGACGGTACGGTAATGGAAGAGCAGATCATACATGCAGCCGGCAGCACCTCCTCCCATATGACACCCAAGGATGCATTCATCAACATGATCAAGGAAGCCGGCCGCATTCCGACGGAAAGAGACACGCTCTATCATGTAATCCGTACTTATTAGAGTTGAACAAAGGAGGAACCAAAATGGGCGCAACCCTGACC
>CAYVFQ010000001.1:0-30912 GCA_964451045.1 uncultured archaeon | reverse complement strand
TCTGAAAAGGTCTTTGGATGGTTAGAAACTGCTGGTGTGTTCTTGCTGTTTGCAGGAACACTTGATGTGGGCTTACTACCAGGTCTATACGACTATGTTGGTGGGCTATATCTAGACACTTTGTTTGCTGCAATAGGTTGGATCCTTGCCCTGATAGGAACACTGTTCATAGGATACGAAACATTACTGGAGAAATAAAGTTAGATTTTTTTTACTTTTGTTTTCTCCATACTCTTATTTTTAATTTTTTTACTGTTTAGTGTAAAGTTTTGCTTCTAGGAATGGCAACTAGAATTAATGCAGGGGGTGGGATTCGAACCCACGAAGGCACTAAGCCACAGGGTTTCTCATTTTCGTCATCTCGAAATCAGCGCTCAAAATCAACCATAATCTTGAGCCCAGCGCGTTTGACCGCTTCGCTACCCCTGCATATTCACGTGTGATTAACTAATATCTGACCAGTATTTAAAACTACATGTTCGTAATCAAACCATAGTTTCGACTTCTGACTTTAGCTGATCAATTTGTGATTTCAAGTCATTTATTGTGCTTTCCAGACCTTCAATGTCCTGAACTTTCATATCAGAGACTTCTTTCATAAAGTCAACAGGTCTTGTAAATTCCGAATCTAATTTGGCAAGCTGGTTGTTCACTTTTTCCAATACAGAATACAAAAGTTTCATGTTTTCCCTTTGGATGCTTTCGATCCTGCTCAGAATCTCAATCTGGTTCTTGATTACATTGAACCCCATTTTCAGGTAGTTCACACTGTTGAGTATATCCTTGTATTTGGATATCTTGACAAAGACAGGTGCCAGATTCTCTGATTTGTCATCAACTCTATCTAGTTCTTGAGAAATTGTGTGTGATGGAACTTGTGGCGCAAGTTTAGAGGTATCTATTTTTTCAACTTCAATAGGAGGGAGGAATTCCCTTTTTTTCTTCGATTTTTTCTTTCCAAAAATTGCCATTAAGACACCAGATATATTATTATTCGATATTTCTAAATTAAATTCTGTTTATTATGAATATAACTTTCACTATTTTGAAAATATGCGGTGAGCGGGATTTGAACCCGCGTCGCGGCCGTGGCAGGGCCGTATCTTAACCAAACTGGACTATCACCGCTTGTTAAAAACAAAGTTTGATTCATCCAAGTATGTTGCCAAAACCTTCAATAGCTTTGTCTTCTTCTTCCTTCATCCTTTTTAATATATCTTCCTTCTCATCGTCAGATACTTCTTTTGCTAATTCTTCGTTTCCTTCTCCTTTTGCCAGTTTGACAGCATGTTTGCATCTTTCCTCATCGCCCTTTACTATACAAAAGTATCCGCTTTCCCTTCCGAACTGTTTCGCGTCTTTGAAAACGATGCTTGCTCTATTTACAATTTCGTCTGCAAGCAGCATTTCCTTAAGTTTTTTATAATTATTTCCTTCTGCGTGTAATATGATTTCCATCTTCAGACCTCCTTCTTTTTTACTGTCCCCTCTTTTGTATTTATGTTTATTCTTATCGAAGCCTCAGGCGAGAGTTGAACTCGCGACCTTCCGCTTACGAGGCGGATGCTCTACCAGCTAAGCTACTGAGGCACGTTAATCTATAATACTATGAACAACCAATATAATATTTAACTTTGGCGGTGGTTTGCTACTAGTCTGTAATAGTCGGTGATTAATGAAATCTGTCATCACTCTAATACTGCCCTTTTGGTGATTTATTGGTTAAAAAGAAGCTACATGAAGCTGTGCTGTGGGAGAAAGAACGAAATGGAATACGTTGCAACCTCTGTGCTAGACATTGCTTTATAGCTAAAGACCGTAGAGGGTTTTGCAAAGTGAGATTAAACAAGGATAATACCTTGTATGCTCTTAATTACGGTAAACTGGTTGCTGTAAACGTGGATCCGATAGATAAAAAACCGTTTTTTCATTTTTATCCAGGGTCGAAGGCTCTTTCTATAGCGGCTGTAGGATGTAATTTCCGTTGCCAATTTTGTGACAATGCTGAAATTAGCCAAAAAGTGGATGAACAATCAGACGAGGTAGAAGGCAAGGATTATACACCGGAAGAAATTGTAAAACTTGCTGAAGAGAACAACTGCAAAAGCATAGCCTACACATATACAGAACCAACAATGTTTTTTGAGTTCGCATACGATACAGCCAAAATAGCAAAACGCAACAACATACTGAATGTTTTTGTTACAAATGGTTATATGTCAGAAGACGCAATAAAAAAAATATCTAAATATCTTGATGCTGTTGTCGTCGATGTGAAAGCATCTTTGGACCCGGAATTCTATAAAAAGTTCATGTCTGTCCCTAATGTGAAGCCGATATACGATACACTCAAACAAATAAAGAAGCAGAGAATATTCTTGGAAATAACGAACCTTATAATACCTCAGATTGGAGACAACGTTGAATTGTGTACCAAGTTCGCTGAATACATAAATGCTAAACTGGGATCAAACGTACCATACCATTTACTGAGATTCCATCCAAGTCATCAGCTTATGGAACTTCCGCAAACGCCTGTTGAAACCTTAGATAGGTGCGTGAGAGAAGCTCGAACATCAGGATTGAGATACGTGTATATAGGCAATGTGCCTGGGCACGAAGATGAAAATACATATTGTTACAATTGTAGAGAGCTTTTGATAAAAAGGTCAGGCGTTCAAGTTGAGAAGATATACCTTGTAAAAGACAGATGTCCCAACTGCGGTTTCAAGATAGATATAAAAGTTGACTAGTTTAAACCGTTTGTGAATTGTTTCAGATTGTTTCACTTGATTTTGATGTTGCGTAAAGATAATAAGTCGGACTTAACAACAATTTATTTAATGAAAATGACAACTAAGAGATTAATTTTTGTAATAGCAGCGTTTGCTTTAGCAACGAGTTTTTTTTCTGAAACAGTTAGGGCAGACCAGATACAATTCTACAAAATATATACAGTAATTGACGAAGAAGGAAGAAGCTTCGTAAATTTAACACTAACTTTTGAAAAACCTGAGAAACGGTTTCAGATGAATATCATAGGACGCATTGAGAATTTTGAGGCAAGCAGTAATGCAGGGCCAGTAGATTGTAACGTAGAAATCAGTGGAATAAGCAGTATAGATTGTCAGATGAACCTTACAGAAACGAAAAGAGAATTGAGATTGAGTTTTGAAACGGTTGACTTTATCAAAGTTCTAGATGAAAAGGTGTATTTCAGTGGTGAATTCACACCGAATATGGATACGTCAATCGTTTCGGCGTCTATACAACTTCCAAAAAACTATTTGCCTATAGGCGAAGACATAAGTTCCAGTGTGCTAACCTATTCGGAAAATGCATCGGCTCATATTTTAGGAAACAGTATACTGATAACTTGGAGACTTTCAAATATAAGAGAAAACGAAAAACTAAAATTCGAAATTTTGTATGAACAAGTGAATCCGCCACTATGGTTCCAATTGAGGATGAGACATTTCATTCTATTTGGTGGAACTTTTGCTGTTATAGTCGGTTTTATCGTAGTCCGGCATCTAAGAAAATCAGAAAAAGTCGTATTGTCTGTATTGGATGAATA
Organism: uncultured archaeon; assembly: GCA_964451045.1. GTDB lineage: Archaea > Aenigmatarchaeota > Aenigmatarchaeia > CG10238-14 > SCSR01 > CAYNTH01. Next base: position 27,335 of record CAYVFQ010000001.1, on the reverse strand, counting down.
TGAACGCAAAGTGGTTGATATAATATCGAATGAGGGAGAAGTGAAACAGAGGAAGGTAGTTGAATTGACAAATCTCTCAAAAGCGAAAGTAAGTCGTGTAGTCAAGAGTTTAAAGGAGCGTGGGCTTATAGAGGTGGAAAGGAGAGGGAGAACGAATAAATTAAAGCTTGTCAAAAAGAAATTAAAAATTTAATTATATTATATTTTCTTATTAAGAGGATATTAATGAACAGGAGTGAATTCGTAAAAAAGACAATTAAAGGGAAAACGCTAGATGTAGGATGTGCTATGCCAGATGGCAGAGGTAGCAGTTTGCACGAGTACATATACAACGACAATGTCTATGGTTTGGACATAGTAGATTGTCCAAATATGAAAAATTTTAAAAGAGGGGATGCTCAGAATATGCCCTTCAAAGACGAGATGTTCGATACTGTTGTTGCAGGCGAGGTGATAGAACATCTTAAAACCCCAGATAAGTTTTTGAAAGAAGCAAAACGAGTGCTAAAAAGAAATGGAACCCTCATCATAACAACTCCAAACAAGAAATCGTGGTCAAACAGAATATTTGGAAATTATTATATGAAGTCGCACATAAACCTTTTTGATATACAGAGAATTAAGAAATCAGTCTCAAAACACTTCAAGATAAAAAAAATATTTTGTTTGCCATATGATTCTGACACAGTGGTATCCAATCACCCAAAATTTTACTGGGTTAGAAAATTGATTCACAACTTCGTGCCAAGATCGCTTCAAGAAAATATAATAGTAGTAGCTGAAAAGACTTACTAGATGGTTACTATGGTAGGTTTAATGATAAATAATCAATTAAATCCTTTATTTTAATAGAAAAGTCTTATTTTAAGCTTAGAAACAATTAGAAAATCTAAAAATGTATCTTATAGTATTTTTAAGGGCTAATTGATGGAGTGGCAATAAACTGTAAATTGTTTCAATTAGTTTTTATATAGTATGTAAATCGAAGTTTATTTTAGAAAAATCCCAAGCACGGTGATTTATCGATTTCCGAGCTAATGCTCGGTTGATCGGTTTATGATCCGTGACAAGATTAAAAAGGTAAGATAAAAATGAAAAAATTAATTGCAGGATTCATGACTGCGTTAATGTCATTACTAACAGTAACAAGTCCAGTTTTAGCAGCTACAACATTGAGTGACTATCCAGCAGGCCTTGCTACCGCAGATCACAACTTAGATGTGTATGTGGTAGTTGGGAGTGATGCGTCAGTTGAAGATGTAATCGGTGCTGTAGACATAGTGACTAGATTGGTAGAAGAATCCTATACTGAAACTGTAGTACCAGGTGCTACAACAGCAGCAGTTACCGGTCTCGACAGAGATGGTATTGCAATAGGAGCTTCAGCTACTAGCACATTAGCTACAGCTGTATCTGGAGGAACTGCGTTCCCAACTGGTTCTATAATAAAGAACACACACTTCTCAGGTTTGAAGGATAGCTTAATCAGCTGGAGAAGCAACAATTACGATTACCACGAACAAGTCGATGCTTCAGGAATCTATATGAGACACTTACTTACAGCCAATTACATAAATGGAACTGAGAAAATGGTCATCGGAACGAACGGAGACATCACATATGAATATGTGTTTGACAAGGCCATAGCTGGCACAGGCAGCACATCAAGTAGTACTGCCAACTACACATATCCAATCAATATCAAGATATTGGGTAAAGATTTCTCAATAGTCGGTGTTGACGATGACTCCATATTGATGTTAACAGGATCCGTATGTACCGGTGTCAAAGAGACAGTACCATGCGTATATGGCGACTATTCAGTGTACGCCACTTTGGCTGGATCAAACTGGGTCACGCTAAAGATTCTCGATGCAGAAGGAAACACAGTAGTCGAAGATACAGCCATAGGTACACCTACCTTTACGAAGACATTCGATTCGATTGATCTGGATATCCAGATTACAGACATTGCATACATATCGAATACCGGTGAAGTAGCCGGCGTTAACATGGTTGTTGGACCAACAGGTACAACTACACATGATTACGATAACGATGCAGATGTTGAATCGACAGGATCCTCAAACGAGGCATTCCCAGGTACGACTAGATGGGGAATACAGTTCTCTGCTGGCAGCTCAGCTGCCGGTACAATAGCCGCTGGTGCTAAGCTCCAGGTGGTCTATAAGCCAGAAACTACACAGTATCTGGTAGCAGGAGACTCACTTTCTCTACCTAACGACTATGGAACGCTGACGTTCGTAGGATTCAATACAGACGACTTCGCAACCATAACGATGAAACCGTTTGGTTCGACATCAGTCTACAACTCAAGTGACAAACAGGCCGAATCAGGGCTGTATGGAATTGAGTTGGCTTCGGATGTAGCAGGTGTATTTAAGGCAGGCGGAGACTACTACACAAAAGCTTACGTACTATTCAATGCAACCAAAGTAGACGACTTTTCGCCAGTTGCCGTAGGTTACTACGATTCTGTGAAAGGGCACATTTACGTTAATGACTCGTTCGCAAGAAAAGACCTAGTACAAGCAGCAACAAACGCTTCGTACATAGGTAATTCGTCAACCATTAAGTATGGATACGGATGGTTGAACCAAAGCGATGCGGGAAATGCTAAATGGAACTATTCATTCGTAGTCAACAACGGTGAGAAGGACTTCTACATTACAATAAACGTCGATGCTGCAACTACAAGGCCGATTGCATACATATATGCAGGAGACTCCGAGTCAGCAAGTAGCATACGTATAGGATTTACGAATGCAACTGCCTGGGAGAGACTTGATGGTACCAAGTTTGATACAGACTTTATCAGACTGGGTGCAACGGCCACTAGTGCAGAAGCAACTGAGCTGAACATGACAACTGAAGGAAACGCTAACCAAAATGCAGGTAGCAAACAAATCGATGAACTAGTCGACGATGATGGGTTAATACTACTTAATCCATATACGTATGGCGGACAAGATGAGGTAAAGATAAAAGTACCGTCGAAAGCGTTGGCCGTACATGCGACCTTCGGTAGTACAGGCGAAGTTACATCTGAAGATCAGACATACAACAAAATGAAACCAGTAACATCAGCAATAGGAAAACTGGACACTGAAATGGCAACATTGAAGACAACCAAGAACGTCGTCTTAGTCGGTGGTCCATGTGTGAATACTCTAGTTGCTGAATTGGCCACAGCAGGCAAATTCAGTTACGGATGTTCAGACTGGCCAGGCAGAAATTTCGGTTTAATCGAAATGGTAGACGATGCGTTCGCAACTGGTAAAGTTGCCGTGGTAGTGGCTGGTACACGCGCAGAAGATACAAGGACAGCAGCATCAGCGTTGCAACTGTACGACACTAAACTGGCAGGCTTAACGGTCTCGTCGGTTGAAGTCACTGGTACGGTTGGTTCGCCGACTGTTACGCCCATGTAGAATTAACGCACCAAGTGGAGAAAAAGTTTGACAACTTTTTCCCTCTTTTTCTTTTTTCAAAAATGATTTAACTATAGAGTTTCCTATATATTGACATCAAGTAAGGTTGTCAGTATGGTCAAGGTAAAACTGTCAAAGACACTAATGTCGAACGTTTTAGTGATTTTGACAGTGGCAATAGTAATCGCGACGTTAATCATTGTTTATAACCGTTATTTCAGGCCCATAGAAAGATGGCAATACAAAGACGTGAATATGGTTTTCAGGAGGGATTTGCGCAAAGCAGACGAAGTATCGGTGTATCCCGATAAAGCGACTATACACGACAATTTCATGAATGCCAACGTTAAGGAAGTTACTATACTTTTCAAAGACGCTGGCGCTGGAGAGAATGCATACTACATACTACAAGAGATCGAACTGATAAACAAGATGACATATGCCTACATCTATCTATTTGATGCGCAGTTACCTAACGGAGGATATAATTCTGACCTTATTCCCAAATTCAAGGCGATGGAAGTAAGTTCATATGAAAACATAACAGGTAGCGCAGAAAACCCTACAATAGTCCTTATTCATCCAATATATGCAAACGAGACAACTGTTCGTACCGATGGATATGTAACGTATATATCAGGAGAGACATACAAAGACTTTGATTTGGCAACTATAAAATTCCTCATGGTCATACTGGACATCAAACTTGAACAAAAGACCTTTTAATGTTTTTATTGAATATTAATCTTAGGATAAGATGATATTCGAAACGGTATATTTAGTATTGTTGTTTTTTGCAACGTATTTCATAATGTTCCACATAAACCTTTGGTTTGAGTACAAGAATGATATCCTGATGAAGAAGGACTCAGGGTATTTCAAGCGCAAGCCTTCTGTGAGTCTAATAATACCTGCTTACAACGAGGAAGGAATAATAAAAGAGACTTTAGAAAAGGTAAAGGATATAGATTACCCACGAAGCAAATTTGAAGTTATAGTGGTTGATGACGGCAGCACAGACAAAACCTATGAAATAGCAAAGAAATTCAGGTCACGTTGGATTAGGGTATTCACTAAAAAGAATGGTGGGAAAGGATCTGCGCTCAACTTTGGCGTAAACAAAGCCAAAAACGAATTCATAGCGGTTATGGATGCAGACAGTTACTTGGAAAAAGATGCGCTGAAAAACTGTATGCATTATTTTGACAGTAAAAAGGTAGCTGCTGTCACTTCGCACATTCTGTGTAGTAAGAAGAGGACTTTCTGGGAAAGGATGCAGGAAATAGAGCTTATGCTGATAGCAGTAACTAGAAAAATGGAAGAATATGCAAACGTTATCCAAGCAACGCCTGGACCTTTGAGCATATATAGAAAGAGCATTCTGAAAAAACTAGGAGGCTTTGATGAAGAAAATTTAGTTGAGGATATTGAAATAGCTTGGAATATATTAAAAAACGGGTACAAAATAAGGATGGCTCTTGATGCTGTTGTATATAGCATTTTTCCTAGTTCTTTTAAATCTTGGTGGAAACAGAGGCTCAGATGGCAGATAGGTGGCGCACAGGTTTTGTCTAAGTACTGGTCTTCTCTTGGAAGGAACAGCCATGCTGTAGGCAGTTTTCTTATCCCAACATACATCTTCGGTTATATCGCTACGATAGTAGGTATGGGGATGTTCATATATTTGGCTGCAATAAGAATTTTTAATTATATTGTCTTTTCGTACAAACTTTTTTCCTTCGATATAAACCCTTTATCAAAACTTAATTTCTATTTAATACCTGATTTGAACATCATTTTAGGATTCACAGTTTTTGTTTTAGTCATTTACCTCATAAAAATTTCGTATAGCGTGCATAAATGGAGGATAGGAATGCTTGATTTCCTTTTAGACCTCCCTCTATTCATTTTTATTTATCCAATACTATTACCAATTGTCACCATAGTAGGGGTTTGCAAATATTACAAAGGTGAGAGAGAATGGCTAACAAAATGAGCATCTATTCTAAGCCTTTCGTACTGACAGTTTTTATTTTTTTAATAGGCATTATGATGGGTATATGGGTCGACAATGCTAGGACAAGTGGAATAAAAAATATGATGGGCGAAAGTGAAATATTATGGGAAGATACGAGACTCTTGAATATGTATATAACCTCAATAGGCCAAGAGGACTGCGAGGCTGCATTTGAGGAGAACCTTGCTTACAATAACAGAATATATGGCTACGGAAAAGAGATTGAAGCTAAAATGGAGGCATCGACATTTGCTCCAGAAATCGAACAAGAATGGAGAAAATATATTCTGCTCCAATTCCAGTTTTGGTTAAACTCGATAGAACTTAAGGAAAAATGCAATTTTGACTATTCAAACGTTGTATATTTTTTCAGAAGGGATGGCGTATCTAATGGCGAGGAGATAGATAACAGACTTCAGTCCACGATTTTGCTCGATCTTAAGGAGAAATGTGGCCGAGGTATGATGCTGATACCACTCACAACAGACGAGAACCTAGAAACGATTGATTTAGCTGTGAGGAATTTCAATATAACAAAATTCCCGGCGGTCGTTATAGATGAAGAACATGTGTTCCAAGGCTTGGCATCAACGGAAGAACTTGAGATGTACGTGGAATGTAGTTAGAGGAGTTTCAAATCCTTAGTCAGACTGTCTATTTCTTCTTCTTTTGCTGGTCCGACCCCAATGCATGTTACTGTCCCTTTTTTTATCTGTGTCATCCCAGCATCCCTAACAATGTAATATCTGATGCTCATCATTTCAGCTTTTTTTTTCAACCTAACAAGCTTTCTAATATCATTTATTTTCAACACCACCTTTTTCGACCCTTCCTTTTCCCATAGCTCAACATCTTTTTTTCTTGAATTTTGAACAGATCCTACAGAAGCATGGGCGACCTGAGCTGCTATCTTTCCTTTCCCCATTTTTAAATCTGTCCTGACAACGATGACTTGTTTGTATGGCATTCGATTCACCACTGACCTCATATGGTCACTCCAAAAAGCCTTAATAACCAGGGTATTCCATAATATCCACTGAACGCGAGCACAAGACTTAATATGGTCTTTCCTATAACCGATGCCAATAAGAACCGCTTGAAGTCGTAATTGAACGCTCCACATACAATTCCTAGAACATCACTTGGTAACGGCGTTACAGCAAAAACAATAATCCATATGAACACATTGTCCTTTTTGAACCATCGTTTGTATTTTTTCGTATATTCGCTATATTTTTTGTCAACTAACTTGCCACCACCTTTTCCGACAGCATATCCTGTAATTTCCCCAAAAGCTGCACCAATTCCAGCAGACAATCCTATTATCCAGGGATTCATGCCAGGTATCGCAGCAACAGCTGGGACCGCTATGAAAGTAGGTAATGGGAAAATCACCGTTGCCGAACCAACAAAACTTACGATAAATATCCCGATATAACCTAGAGCATTTACTGTGGAATTCGCCCATTCGCTGAGCTTGATATTGATTGATGTAATATCCATAAATTAGATTTGATTCTTTTGTATAAAAAACAGTCCACCAAAAACCACTTAGATTAATATTATAAATACCTAATTGGTATAGATTGATAACATGAGACTGATAATGCCTTTAGCAAACGGGTTCGAAGAAATAGAAGCACTCGGAGTTATAAGCGTTCTACGCGGAGCTCAAATCGATGTAGATATGGTAGGAGTCGTAGGTAGTGTAATAACTGGTGGCCATGGTGTCCGCGTTATGGTCGACAAGAGACTTAGTGAGATAAAATTTAATGATTATGAAGGTATCGTTATACCAGGAGGCACAAGAGGATGTGAAAACTTGGAAAGGTCAAAGGCAGTTATGGAAGCAATAAAAAAGTTCAATGACCAAGATAAACTTATTGCAGGTATATGTGCAGCGCCTGGAATAATTTCCAAGACTGGGATATTGAACAACAGAAAGGCAACTATATACCCTGGCATGGAAAAGGAGCTTCAATACCCGAGGGGAGATAGGGTTGTCATAGATAATAATGTTATCACATCACAAGGCCCAGGTACTGCAATTGAATTCGCTTTGGCAATTATAGAATACTTTCTTGGAAAGGAGTCAGCGGATATACAAAAGATGAAACTTGTTGTTTAACATCCAGACTTAAGATTTAAATAAAAATATAGATTATCTTTATAGATAACAGCCCCGTCGTCTAGTGGCCAAGGATGCGAGGCTTTGGACATTTCGTCTGAAGCGCTGATTTCGAGATGACGAAGTGGAAGACACCTTGAGACCGCGGTTCGAATCCGCGCGGGGCTATAAAACTTAGGATGTGAAAAAATTGTTCGAAACAGCTTTGGCCACTATGGTTGAGACTTATGGCCAGGTAGGTCTGACAACTGTCATGATAATACAAACTTTAATTGCGCCGATACCATCAGAGGCGTTACTGATGTTTGCAGGTGCGATACTGCCTTTATGGGACGTTCTTATTTTCGGCGGATTAGGACTTATTATAGGGTCGGTAATAGCTTTTTTCGTTGCAAGATATGGCGGAAGGCCAATCGTTATTAAAATGATAGGAGAGAAATGGGTAGATAGTGTGGACAACTGGGTTTCTAGAAACGGTGCAAAGGCAATTCTATTTACACGTATAGTGCCTATAATCCCATTCGATATGATAAGTTATGTGAGCGGTGTCACTAAAATGAATTTTAGCGACTATTTTATTGCAACTGTTATCGGATCTATACCAAGGATTCTGCTTCTAGTCTATTTGGGAAATATAATTGGTGGTATATTGGCAGGGCTAGGTACAAGTATAGATGTTATTTTCGTAATTGCTATTGTCGGTTTTATTATATTGGCATATATGGAAAGGAAAGGTTACATAGGTAACTTAGAGAATACTATTATAGGCAATCTATTGAAAAAGGTATGGAAATGAGCGCTAAAAAAATCTTCTCAAAAATAAGAAAGGAAAAAAGGAAATTACTCGCAATCGACGAATCCTTCGACGTTCTTAAAAAGTACAAGATAGACATTGCAGATTATGCGGTCGTGAAGGATGTAAAGGAGGCAGTTACAGCGGCTGACAAGCTGAACTATCCCGTTGTTGTAAAGATTATTTCGAAAAAGGTGACACACAAAACAGATATAGGCGGAATACAAGTTGACCTAAATTCATCGGAAGAGGTGAAAAAGGCTTTTGATAAAATCTCAAAGAATGTGAAAAAGGCTAAGGTTAGCATTGATGGTTTCATGGTACAGAAAATGATAAACAATGGGCAACTGGTGATAATTGGTGGTAAAAAAGACCCTCAGTTCGGCCAGACAGTGGTTTTCGGTGCCGGAGGTATATATGTTGAAGCTTTCGATGACATCGCTGTACGCGTCACCCCGATAACGGAAAAAGATGCAAAGGAGATGATGGAAGAAACTGATATATATAGTACTCTTAAAAACTTCCGAGGGAAGACATATGACATCGATGCCCTACAAGACATTTTGATGAAAGTATCGAAAATGCTTGAAGAGAACCAAGAAATAGCGGAACTGGACATAAATCCAATACTAGCTTTGCAGAAAGGTGCGGTTGCAGTTGATGCTCGCATTCTATTGGAATAGATGTGCTGATATGTTATGGTTTATCTATGCTTTAATTGCGGCAATCACTAGCGGAATAAAGGGAGTGCTTACCAGATTCGTTGTAAAAGACCATGACATCCTATCCTACGGCTTTTTATTTAATATACTTGCAGCAACTTTCTTTATACCGTTAATGATTATGGAATTCTCATTGCCAGAAAGCCTCTATGCTTGGGAAGTTGCAGGATTAGGTATCGCCCTCTGGACAGTTGTTAGTTTAATCGGATTCAAGGCCACACAGCTTGTTGAGATATCTTTGAAAGACTCGTTAGGACAAATAAGGTTGATATTTTTGCTTATAATGTCTTCCATTTTTTTGTCTGAACCTATGACATCTACAAAAATTATTGGTACACTTTTGATTTTATTCGGTACAATAGTTTTGACATACAAAGGAAAAATATTTGGAAAAATTACTGACACTGGAATTCAATTGACATTGGTTGCATCGTTCCTAATGGCCGTAACTGCTATTGTAGATAAAGTGGCGTTGTCATATTGGAACGTTCCGACATATTCATTTGTGGCTTTCTTCTTCCCTGGACTAATTATGGGAGCGTTTACGTTGAAGCGAGTTGATAAACTTTCTAGAATGATTAAGAAAAAGTTATTGCCGACGATAATGGCATCTTTACTTATAGTAGTAAGTGCGTACTTCATGTTTCGTTCATACCAACTTACAGATGTCAGCAATGTATTTCCTATATTGAGACTGTCAACACTTGTTGGTGTGCTCGGGGGAATAGTTTTCCTTAGGGAAAGGAAAGATGTCCCTAAAAAGATATTTGGGGTACTAGTGATGATTGTTGGAGCTATTCTGATTCAAGGATAGTTGTGATTATATGCCAGACTGGAAAACTCATCTTATATTCTCACTCTTTCTTGTGATAGTATGGTTGTATGTCCTTCAATTCGTCGGATTCCATATGGATTTCGAAAAGACGATAACGATAGTTATATTTTCTTTATTTGCATCGCTTTTCCCTGATATTGACATGGGAAGGTCTAAGATGCGTAAGACATTTTCACTTTTATTATCGTTGTCTGCTTCGTTGGCGTATATCTTCTTTTTTATAGATACTTGGTACTATGCACCAGTTTATTTCGCTCTGTTGTACCTTATTCTTAAATATTTGCCAAGCAAACATCGTGGTATAACTCACACTTTCAAATTTTCATTACTGTTCTCGTTAGTCTTATCATTTCTTTATTCGATATTCAGGAACTTTTTGTTCGTAAGTTTTTATACAGGATTTGTTGTGTGGTTTCTAATTTTGTTTTCCAGCTACAATCTGCATCTGGTCATTGATAACCTTTGAACTACTTGGCCATTTCAAAAATCTTTTTGTTCATTTCAAAATGTTTTTCTGGAACGCTACTTTTTATTGATTCAAGAATTATATCTTCCTTTAGGGGTATCAATCCACGAGCACTTGCAATTCCAAGCATATATATGTTCGATACAACAGTGGTTCCTGCCTCTTTTTCAGCTATTTTCGTTGCATTGATATCAATGGTTTCCTTTGAAAATCCTTTAAGAAGTTCCTTTATCTCTTCAATTTCCGGATATTTTTCCCCTGACACGGTTACTGATGCTGGTACAACTTTATGCGTATTTATAATGAAAACCGTTTTATCTTTTGATGCAAATCTCGCCGCTCTCAATGCCTCTAAGGGCTCAAGAGCGATGATTAAGTCAGCATTTCCAGCCTTTACCAAGGACGAATATATTTTTTCTCCAAATCTTATCTGGCATGGAACGCTTCCAAACCTCTGCGAGAGTCCATGAAGTTCGGACATTTTCACGTCGTACCCTTGTTTTAACGCGGCTTCAGATATTACTCCAGCAACAGTAAGTATTCCCTGGCCTCCTACACCGACAACTACTACATTGAACTCTTTTACATTTTCCTTGTTCGTCATATCATTCACCTGATTTTTTAGGTTTGATCTTGCCCTTTTCGACTAGCTGGGAACACATGGCACATCCCCAACACATGGTATCATCTATTTTCAATTCATCATTCCTGTCAACGTAAAAAGCTGGGCATGCGAATTCTTTCAGAGTCTTCTTTTCATCCTCTGTCAGCTGGCCAGTAACTTCAAATGTAGGGACTTTGACACCTTTTCTTGTTTTGTCCTTATAGTCAAGCAAATAACATCTTCGTTTTGATACGATAACAGATACTGTATCATTTTTCAAGAATTCCTTTACTGTACTTTCCATCTCTTTTATGTTGTAAGGGTCGACAACTTTCACATTTTTGACACCGCACGCCTTTGCGATGTCTTCTATCTTTACATGTACTGTCGGGTCACCCATTCCAGTGATTCCAGTACCTGCATGAGGTTGGTGACCTGTCATTGCTGTAATACGATTATCCATAACAATAACGAGGACGTTTGACTTATTTACAACCATATCTATCAATGCAGGTATACCTGCATGGAAGAATGTAGAATCACCAATAAACGATATAACTTTTTGCTCGCTGCCAGTTTCCAATCCCGCCTTCCTGATACCATGCGATATTCCTTCACTCGCTCCCATTGCAAATATGAAATCCTGGGTCTTGAATGGCGGGAATATGCCAAGCAGGTAACATCCTATGTCACCACCAAAGACAACATTGTCATCAACAGCATTTTTCACAGCATGGAAAGTTGAGCGATGCGGGCATCCAGGGCACAATACAGGAAATCGCTTTGGAATTTTCAGTTCAGAATATTTTTTCATATGAGCGTCATAATCTAAATCCAACTTCTTTCCAGTAGCCCTACTCAACGCTCTTTCAACAAGTTCTGTCCTATATTCACCGGCAACCGGTAGATACTTTTCGCCGTCTCTCTCTATTTTTCCAAGTATTTTCAGATCAGCATTAACATCCTTTGCAAGAGCTTCTATCTCCATCTCAAGGACAGGTTCGAGCTCCTCGACTATAAGTAAGGATTTCAGATCCTTTATGAATTTCCTTATCTTGTTTTCAGGTAGAGGGTATGTTGTACCTAGTTTGAGAACAGGCAGCTCTATCCCAAGGTCGTTCATTGCATCCATAACGTAGTTGAAAGATACACCAGACGTTATTATGCCAAGCTCCTTACTAGAATCTTCATTTATAATTTTGTTTATCTCGTGTTCTTCAAAAACAGCTTGTATATTCTGTATTTTCTTCACGATGTTTTCATGCATCTGTACTATCTTTGGAGGCAGGTTATAGTACTTATCCAAGTTTTTAACAAACTCTGCTTTCTTATTACCTTTTTTTATCTTACCAATTTTAATTATACCTCTTGTATGGCTAACCCTAGTAGTAAGCCTTATGAAAACAGGTGTCTTGAATTTCTCAGAAAGGTCAAACGCAATTTTTAGAAAGTCTATACATTCTTGTGAGTTGGAAGGTTCGATTATGGGTATGTGAGTCATCCTTGCAAGATACCTGCTATCTTGTTCGCTCTGGGCGCTACTCCATCCATTGGGATCGTCAGTAAACGCAATTATAAATCCGCCATCTACGCCGACATAGGCAACCGGTGCCACAGAGTCTAGTGCCACATTTAGGCCGAAGTGTTTGAACGACACCATCGAACGTAGGCCCGAAAGCGCTGCACCAGCGGCAGCTTCGAATGCAACCTTTTCATTTGTACTGTATTCAAAATAAATGCCAGCATCCTTTGCAATCTTGGAAAAAGTATCACCTATTTCACTGGCAGGAGTACCAGGGTATGTTGATGAGAATTGCACTCCGGATTCGAGCGCGCCACGAACTATGGCCTCATTTCCAAGGAGTATTAATTTCTTTCCGACTTCATCAGACAATATATCCTTTGCCATCATACCACTTGTGTTATTATTATAAAGTTTATATAAATAGTTAACATCGTAAGCGATGTATCAGAAAAAATGTAAACAAAATATAAAAAACAATGGTCATAAAAAATGAAATCAAAAAATCTTTTTATCGCTTTTTCTTTTTCTTAGCTTTCTTCTTTTTCTTCTTTGCCAATTTTTACACCTCAGGTGTTTTATATTAATAATTTAGTCCAGTTTAGATATAAACTTATCTAAAAATTTTAAACCTTTATTTCCAAAAAGCGAATATTCTTTATGAAAATCAAAATCTCAGCTACGTATGAGGGAAGATGTTCATTATGCAATAAAGACAAAATCGTATTCACTGCAGGTGATGAAGATACAAAAAAAGTAGTCAGCATATGCAGAGACTGTGCAAATTCTATAGGAGACGTTTCAACGTCCGACGTTATTGAAAAATATGGAAAAGAAGACGAATCTGCTTTCGATGGTGAAGGTATAAGCATAAAAGGCCTCGATAAGATACAGAAAGAGCTAAAGAAAAAGCAGCGGAAGTAAACCAACTTTAATCAATATATCTCTGTTCTCATAATTTTCTTTTGTGGAAATAGATTACAACAAACTATCAGACAAAGTGAAGTTTTGGAAAACGGTTATTGAAGCTTCAAAAGATTTTACTGGAACATCGCCGCCAAGTGTATTCGTGGGAAGTTACGGTTACCCAAAGGTATATATGGGTGTTCTCTCCCCTCCTGTTCAGCAAGGAACAGATCAGGCATCCATGCTAGATTCTCCTGAGAAATGGTTTGATATTAAAGCCTCCATAGACGACATACTCAATTTCCGTGGCCAGATGATATATTCACGTTTCACATCTCAGGTAAAGAGACCGTCAGGAAAATTCGTTGAAACAGCGCAAGAAGTTGCAATGTCAAAGAAACCTGCTGATGTAGAGATTGAATTGAAAAAACAGCCAAATTTCAATATCAACGTAACTCATTGGACAAAACCTATAAGTAGCCCAGCTCCCGTTAAGAGGCTACGCCTTACAGAAAACCCGAAAATCGAGAGGAAGGTTGACTACATCGTGACTGATACCGACATGAAAGCCTACGATGCTGTAGTTCGTCTATATAACTATGGGATTCCTGTGAGCAGAATACAGAAGATATTTTCATCTGGTCTGCTTGGCGTACGGTTCCAGAGAAAGCTTGTGCCCACAAGGTGGGGGATAACGAGCGTTGATGATATCTTAGGTAAGTCTATAATAGACCGTGTAAGGCACAACCCATACATAGACGAGATAAGGCTTTTTCATAGTGAATACATTGGAAACCATTATGAAATACTGCTTATACCTGGTGCTTATGAATATGAACTAGTCGAGTGTTGGAATCTGGACTCTCCTTGGCCAAAGTTCGGATCAGATTACGAAGGCAACAGGCTAAGGAAAACGTATGCAAAAAGTACGGCCGGTGCTTTCTACAGCGGCAGGCTAGCTGTCGGAGAATATTTAGACAAGATTAAGCGGCAGGCCATAGTGTTAATAGTTCGAGAAGTAAAGCCGGAATATTATGCGCCTCTTGGAATTTGGCAGTTGCGTGAAACAGTTCGCAATGCTTTCAATACGCCATTTGAAAGGTTCGACACTATGTCAAATGCCATAAATAGCATTTGTAGCAGATTGAGCATCGGTAGAAAATGGATGGACAAAAGTGTGTTGTTGAAGAACCTTAAAGAACAGACGAGATTAAAACAGTTTTTTACCAAATCTTAGTTTTCTCTCCGGAAGAATACTATCCAAACTGGTCTATATTAATAAGGCGTAACCTTTTCCATGGCTAACCAAAGAGGCAAACTTCTAAAGAGGAAAAAATGGCGTTCATTGACAGTCGCAGCCGGATACGATAAAGTAAAGGTTCCGATATTCGAAGCTGCTGGTAGAGGATGCAAAATACCTTTACTGAAAACACTTATGAGTAACCGTTGTTCGAATAATTGTAAATTTTGTGCATTTCGGGCTGAACGTAAGGTGAATAGGTACCAGTGGATTCCGCAGCAGCTAGCGAATGTTGCACTCAAGCTTTGGAAAAAACATAAGATAACCGGTGTATTTTTGAGTTCGGCTGTTGACCGAGAGCCAGATAGAATGGTCGAAGAACAAATAGAAACTGTCAAAATCTTGCGTAAACGTGGATTCACCGATTATATTCACCTTAAGCTTATGCCAGGAGTGAACTATGATTTGATTAAAGAATCAGTACAGCTTGCAGACCGGGTTGGCATAAATCTGGAGTTTCCTTCTGCATCACATTACAATGATATGAAACTCTTTTTGGATTTCAGGCAAGATGTGATGAAGCGTATACGTCTTCTTGGGCGTGAGATAAAGAAAGCGAAAGAAGAAGACAAGTGTAAGGCCGGGCTTGACTCGCAAATCGTTGTTGGAGCTAGCAATGAGACAGATAAAGAGATTCTAAAAGTTTCGGATTGGTTATACAATAAGATGGACGCTCATCGGGTTTATTTTTCATCTTTTAGCCCAGTGAAAAATACACCGCTTGAAAACAAACCATTTGTGAGCAAATGGAGAGAATACAGACTATACCAAAGTTCTTTTCTGATACAAAAGTATGGTTTCAAGCGAAAAGACTTCATATTCAACTGCAATGACATGTTAGACCTGAAGTACGATCCGAAATTTGTATTTGCAGCAAAGAACGAAGTATCAGTCAATATAAACTCGGCGAACTTTAATGAACTGATAAAGGTACCGGGCATTGGTATAGAAACAGCAAACCGTATCCTAGAAAGTCGGGCATTAGGCGCATGTTTCAACAACACGAAAGAATTGAAGAATATAGGCGTTATCTTAAAACGGGCCTTACCATTTATAGAGATTAACTCCCGGCAAACAAGGCTTTCCAATTTTACAACCACTCCCAATTTCGAATAACTATTTTCTACTACACAAAGCAAGAACAAGTTTATTGGGAGTATCTGTCTTGTAGGAGAAAACGTTATAGTGGATGAGGATGATATGCAAATCTCAAGAAGCCACAGACATATTGTAGCAGTCGTGTATTGTAATTCAAAAAATTTGAATGAAGAACTCTTGGAGAACAACTATGCAGAGATATTGAAAGACTTTTGCTCAAAGAGTGAATTCTCAGATGAGAATTGGGCAAAGTCAAATGGATGTTAGGTTATTTTTTCTTCCTTCTTTTCTTACTTGGTTTTCCAACTCTTCTAGGCATAACTTTTCCAAACTCAAGTACAGAGTTGCACTTTTTGCAAATTGGCAGCCCGCCCTTTATGATTATATTTTCAAAGTCTAACTTTCCATGTTTTGGACAAAAGCATCTTGCCTGCATCTATTATCACTATTTAGAATTTTGCTGGCAAAAATCAGCCGCCACTGTAACCTGGAAGCTTCATAGAAATTAGGCTAGCAACGCTTGCTACGAGTTTTGGTTCAACCACAACTATATCGCTAGCAGTTATTATGCCTTTAAGCTTACCAGCTTCGACAACCGGGAGCTTCTTTATTTTGTTCTTTACCATTATGTCAACCGCACTTTCAACTGTCTGATCAGGGGTAACAGTATGAACTTTGTCTGTCATTATGTCTTCTATCGTTGTTGTGTCTGGGTCTCTATCACCGGCAACAGATTCCATGATGTCGCCTTCTGTTATTATGCCTGCTATTTTTTCGTCCTTTAACACAACAAGGCTCCCTATCCTGTATTTACTCATTACCTTTGAAGCTTCTCTTATAGTCACATCTGACTTTGCCACGACTACGTTTTTATTCATAACATCTTTTACTAGCATCAAATTAATTTTAGTCTTTGAGATTATTAAACATATTCTAGAAAAACTCTGCTCAGTATCACTTGTGAATGATAATTGAATCGTTGGGTCTGACATGTCTTTTTTTCTAGAGAAATTAATTTAACTTTCATAGTTCAAACTAAGATTACACTCTATCAATTTTTACATGGTGACATGATGGATCAGACAGAAGAAGTGCTAAGCGTCCTGAGGAATATGAAGAAAAAGTCTAACGGGCCGTTGCCTTTAAGGGTAATTTTTAAGTCGCTTATAGAAGAGAGGATATGCGACTCTAGCAAATCTGTATCTGATTGCTTGAAAAGGCTGAAGAAGATGGGAAAAATAAGGACGTTAAACACGGGAGTTGATATAGAACTACTTGAAGAAGTGAAAATTGATTACGTTCAGTCTTCGTTGTCACCCTTCGGGAAGTGACTTGCTTTTGGCTTTCCTTTTAACAGTCTTCTCTACATATCTCTTTTTATAGAATGATATTCCGAACCCTATAAGGGTTAACGCGATGCCTATGGCAAATACTATAAGCAGGCTGGTGGTCATAGGCTCAAATAATTTTTCTATTATCGGTCGCAAGGATATTCCAGCTTCCATTACTTGTGTTTGGGTTTCTGGCAAAAAATTTGATATAATATTTTCCATTGGAATATCTACAATAAAATAAGACATACCGACAATGGTCATAGGTATTCCAATACCTTTGAATCTCTCATCCCACGTATTCGAGAAAAGAAATATAATGGCAGCTCCGGCAGCGGTTCCGACGAAGAGAAACTTTTGCACATTCAAGAAAAATTCATGACCTTTTAAGGAAACTATAACTGAAAAATTATTTTCCCTTAAACATTCGATAAAATTGCAATCGTACTCATTATAGTAAATGCTTTCAAAGAAGGATTTAACAACGATATCGTTTAAAGTAGTTTCAAAGTCTGCATCAGTTTCTTTGATATTCCTAATATCATTACAGTCTAGTCTTATAGCACCTCCTCCTTCAGTTACAGATATTTCAATATTGTCCTTTCCTTCACACATCTTTAGTGCGACTTGGTACATATCAGTACTGTTTACTTCAGATTCTGATTGTATTTGCTGTAACTGAGGCCCAAGCATGTCAAGAAAAATAGACTTAACGTTGTCATACTTTGTGAACCCAGTAAGGCCAATTGCAACTATGGCAGTGACAAGCATAATTGCAAATATTACTCCTCCAATGCTTTTAACGATACCTCTAAGAATGCTCAAAGTAAAACCTCTTCATAGATAACTTTAGAACTTTATTGCTTAAGAGTTATTTTTTTTATTATACAAGTTTTCTTAACTTTTCTGCTATGTTCTGGCCTTCCTGAAGTATCATTTCCTTTTCAACAAACTCCTTTGTCTGAGTCATCTTTATTCGTTCGTTAGTGACTTCAAATAGTCTATTCTTGATATTATTCGTAAAAATATCTAACCTACTTGGAGGACTATATTTTTCGCCACTAAGATTTGCAGCAAGTTCCATGAATCCTATACTTGCTGGCGATAGAGGGTTATACTGTAGTATGGGAGTTCCCATCACAAGGCTGCGGTTCATATTCCTATCGAATGGAATCTCTCCTACAATTGGTAGATTTAAAACGCTTTCAACGGTTTTGTCAACAAGTTCGTACCCTTTACCACTGGTCATATTCAATACCACACCAACCCTCTTCCTTCCCATTTCTTTTAGGACGCTTACGGACCTCATCACATCGTTCATCATTGGAACGAACGGTGTTGTCACAAAAAGTACTTCATCTGCTGCATTCATCACACATATGGCCTCCTTGCCAAGACCTGGTGCAGAATCCAGAAGTATGTAATCAAACTTCTCAGTCTTCTCTATTTTTGAAATACTCTTCTTGAATTTTCGTAAGTCAAGCCCTACAAGATCACTAAGGTTCAGCGATGCAGGTATGAAACGGACGCCATCATAATTGTACATCGCAGTATTTTCACTAACGCGACCAGACATAACATCGTTCAGCGTATGACGATAATTGTTAACACCAAGATAATAACTTAAGTGGGGAGTTGACATATTACAATCTATCATGAGAACGCTTTTACCTAAATTTTCAAGTGCGAGAGCAAGATTGGCGGTGACAGTAGTCTTGCCTACTCCACCTTTTCCAGAAGATATTCCTATAACTCTTGTCACAAAACCACCATTTGTCAATAGTCAGGTAACCAGCCTCACTACATCATCCTTTTTTTAACCATCTCCTAAACTTTATGAAGTAATTTAGTTCGTACCTAAAACCTAAGTAAAAAATATTTTGTAGTTTATCTTAAATAAAGTTTTGTACGAAAATATAATTCGAAGAAAGTCTATGTGATAGTATATGGGAGATGAAACAAGGGCATTTTTCTTTTACCAGCCTGCGATCATAAGAAGAAGAAAGGGGCGGAGAAGTTCCAGAGGGCCGAAATGGACTATGAGACTAATAAGTTTTTGTGTTCTTGTATTTTTTGTCGACTTGATTTTTCCGATTTGGCCTGTTTTCGCTTTTACGCCAGTCCAAGCTTTCAGCCAGCCCTGGACTTTTATCACATCCATATTCCTTCATGCAGATTTCGAACACCTTTTCTTTAACATGTTCGCGCTTTTCATATTCGGACTTTATTTGGAGTCTCGTGTGACAGAGAAACAATTCCTAATAATATTTTTTGCATCAGGCATTCTTGGAAACTTTGCTTATTGGTTGACTGCGCCATTAAGTACCGTGCCAGCAATTGGAGCAAGCGGAGCAATATATGGTATAATGGGTATGCTCGCTATACTTTATCCAGGTCTTGTAGTTTACTTTTTTGGGGTTGCACCAATGCCGATGATATTTGCGGCTGCAGTGTGGTTCATTATGGAATTTACTGGGATGTTTGTGCCTTCAAACATAGCACACGAGGCTCATCTAGCTGGACTTATCTTAGGAGTGTTATATGGACTTTATATCCGCAGGGAACGTAACAAACTGGTCTTTTTCTGGGAGAAGTAGATTTAACATTCAGTAAAAATCTATTTCTAAAATAAGAAAATACTTCCCACTCCCGTTTTGTAAAAAATTAAAAAATAAAGAATCTTTTTTAATTTCATTTTCCAAGTTCATACACGGCTTTCAACGCTACTATTACTACAGCCGGAGCCACGAATGTTGCAATGTTTGTCAATATAGGTCCGAGATACATCCCTACTACTGGCAGAGCCTCTAATCCGGCCGCGCCCGTTAGCAGCAATGCAATTGCTGCTATTAAGAAGTCAGACACTTCCTTTTCAGAGATGTTCAAGAATCCGACAATCAATCCTAGAACTACTAGGACCATTGCAACCATATCAGCATAGGCAGCTCCTAGCAGTCCTGCCAATATTGCTAATATTACTCCTGCGATGAAAGACCAATGTCCTAATTCTCCTAAATCCATTTTTACACCTTAATAATTCTTTAAGGAAATTTGGCTTATAAACTTTCATTTATTTGACTTTTTACCTTTTGCGTACTTGCTTCTGCCAAATCCACGCTTATAAGACTTGTAGCGTTTCTTTTTCTTTTTAGGTGGATCGTAATCTTTCCAGTTCATTTGAATCTACTCAAAGGTTTGAGATTTATTTGCTCTTTTTTTTCTTGCTTCTACAGCCGCAACCCACTTTCATCTCCTTTTACTATTTTAAAGATAATCTGTATTATTTCTTTTCTTCCTTCCATTTCTTCCTTAGTCGTTCCCATTCCCTATCATAATCACGTTCACCTTTCCATGGAGTCTTCCTGCCAAACGACAACTTTTTGAGTT
The DNA here is from genome assembly GCA_964451045.1 of uncultured archaeon. GTDB lineage: Archaea > Aenigmatarchaeota > Aenigmatarchaeia > CG10238-14 > SCSR01 > CAYNTH01. The sequence continues at coordinate 6,774 of CAYVFQ010000001.1, read as the reverse complement.
GTGATATCTTTCTGCTGAGTAATGGTTGCTTTTTGCTTGCAGGAGTAGTCTGATTTTTTATCAAGACAAAAATTACTATTACAACAATGACAATTAAACTTGTCGATACTATTGTCCAAACGTAATTTTTGCTAGCGAACTGCTGGACTCCAAGTATCCATGAAAATATCCCACCCTCCTTTACGCACACGTAATCCGAACAGTAATATCCTTCCACGCAATCGTCTCCTGTGCAGCATAACACATTCTGTATAGTTTCCGCGCACACTTTCACATTTTTTGCATTGTCCAATTCACAAGTATATGATGTTTTTTTCTTGTCGGAACAAGAGACCCCGTTGCAATCGTTGTCTGTTTCGCACTCATCTACTGGTACTGATGTGCTCGTGGTTACAGTGGAAATAGTTGATACAGTAATTATCGATGACCCTATAGGCAATCCATTTATTGTGGCGCTGTCACCAGAATAAGCGCCACTTGCAGTTATCATAGATATGTCGAATTTGTATGTGTTGCCTTGACTACTGTTATCCATTTCGTAGACAATTAAAAATGGAATGCTTAATTCGGCAGGTATAATATATCCGTTAGCTATCTCAAGTGTCAAAACGCTGTTGTCTTGTGGGTACGCGCCATAAGCGATAAGATCTTCATTACTGTCTCTTATTCCATTGTTGTTGGAATCTGCTATAAGGCTTACATAGTTTACGTCACTCTTGTCATTTCCCGTACCTGATGCCTTGAGTATAACGGAGTTCATTTTAACATCTTCTATAGCATCTGCCGTTGCATTGAACTGTAGCATTACAATTTCACTTGTATTCTTTACAGGGTCCCAATCATGACTATTTTGAGATTCAGATCCTTTTTCTATTGTCAGTGTTGGCTTTGGAGCTGCCTGAACTTCAAAACCTGTAGTAGATAGGCTGTTTATGAAATCAACAGTTTCATTATACTTACCGCTCATATTCACGTCAGCAACTATGTCATAAGCATCAATGTCAGGATTTTCCCATAATTTGAATGCTTGGGAGGCCGAGGTATTTATCTGGCCTGTTGAATTGGTTGTAATAACAGCATATCCGCCTGACACGTCAGTGAGCGTATCGCCGTCCATCCAGTTGTTTCTGTTCTCAACAACATATATTCTTATCTGCTTTGATATGCCATCTGTTATATCATTGCTAGTAATGTAGACAGTTTCATTGTCGTAGAATTCATCAACAGCGTTAAAACTTGAGTTAGTCGTCCATATTTCAGCTCCGACGACAGGCTGTGGAATAGAAAAGAAAGCAATCAATAAAAAAACAATAACTGAGGAGGCAATTGCCAGACTTGAAGTACCTTTTCTGAGGATTCTCATAATTTCTATTTGGTATAATAGAAATAAACCTTTATTTCTACTTTTAAGAAAATTTTTAAGTCAGCTAAAAGTAAAATTAATAATGGTACGTAAAAAAATAATGTCAAGACTGAGTAAAACGAGGAAAAGAGCAAAACTAAGAGAAGGTAACAAAAAAAGACTCCTAGGTACGTTCATAATAATAACTTTTGTCGCACTTATTGCGATCATTGCAATGAAATATCTAGTAGTGTACCAGATTGATTTGACGAGTGCAGTAATATATGCAGCGGCAATAAGTCTGTTCCTCCTGTTCATTATCGAGATGAGGGGAACTAATAGAAAATCCAGAAAATCAAAAAAAAGGACACCAAGAAAAAAGAAACGATAAAAAAGAAAAATTAGTAATCGGCTAATTTAGCAGACCGATATTTTTCCTTTTGCCAAATCCATGCAGAAATTGTTTATATTGTCTAGCTCCTTGTCTATTATTTCCTGTACTTCTTTGCGCACGTCGTCCACAGATCCGTTCTCCATGATTATTTGCGCAGCCGCTACTTTAGGGTGGTCTATGCGCCTTCCAATTTGACTAAGGATCCAAATGTACACCTCTTTTATGCCATTGACGTTTTTGTATATTTCATCTGCAAGTCTGTACGACATCACGTTATAGATTTTTCCTACGTGACTAACTGGGTTCTTTCCAGCGGCAGCTTCTGCACTTTGCGGACGATTAAGTGAGATTACACCATTGCCCCTATTTCCCCTTCCAACTTGGCCACAGTCTGCGCCATCTGCGCACGTGCCGCCAACTGTCAGAAACACTCCGTTAACGCCTCTTCCACGGGCGTCAAGTGTATTAAGGTACACTTCTACTTCTTCAAAGTTTTCCGTTCTTTCTTTGAGATATTCTTTTATGGATTCTTCGATCTCCGCTTTCTTTTTGAAGTAATCATCCTCAGATTCGACGAAACGATCAACAAAGGCCATTGCTACCGTTACATGAAGGTTCCTTCCTTGCCTAAGCCCCATGACCTTTATATCCTCGCCAGAAACTGGGAATTCTGATTTAAACTTTTTCGAGTTCAGATGTTTCTCGAGTTTAAGGACGATTTCCTCAGTCGACGTATAAGGAGCGTAACCAATCGCAGCAGAGGTATCGTTAGCTCCGAGTATGTTATCCTTTTCTTTTCTTGCAAATATGTCTGTAAGTGCAGCTGAGCCTTTCTTAAGTTCATTCTGATACTTTACATGTGTTTCTGGATCTACAAAACGAAGATTGTTTTTGAACCAGTCTTTTGCAGTACCTATGGCTATATCGTTGACAGGTATTTCAACATCACCAGCTTTGTGCGTGGCCCTGTCTCCCATTACCAGCAGCATAGGTTTGACTATAGTACCTCCACCGAATTTGTATTCCACTTCCCCTGCAGCAAGCAGCGACTTGTCAGTATTATGATGCAAAATAGTTCCAACTTTTTTCAGATATTCTTCGCTCAGGTTTATAGAAATCTGGTTCATTATAAGGTCACATATCGTGTCCGGGTGCCCCAAACCTTTACGTTCAACTATCTCGACTTGTTGCTCCTCTACTGGTTTGTTAGCCAACTTTTCAACGACAATATTTTTAACGATGTGCTTTTCATTTGAAATCATCCAATCACCTTCTAAATTCAATAACTCATCATTCAATCTCTATTTATTAATATTTTAGTGAAAAAATTATTCCTATAGGAATATAGTGGAAAGTGTTAAAATGTTGCCTAATCTCGGAGAAATTAAAAAACAAAGAAGAGCTTTTGGGTTGACACAGAAAGATTTGGCCTTGAATGCAGGCATAAGTCAGTCGATGATTGCAAAAATAGAGTCAGGAAGGATCAGTCCGGGCTATGATACTGTCAAAAAGATATTTACCGTTTTTGAAAATATGGGAAAGGATACATCTATAACAGCAAGACAAATAATGAGTAGACATGTAATATCTGTGAGAAAAAGCAATACTGTCAGCAAGGCAATTGAGACGATGCGCAGTTTTGGCTATTCTCAGCTTCCTGTCCTAGATAAGAATCAAGTTATAGGTACGATATCGGAGAAGGCCATATTGGATGTTATGTCCAGCAAAGAAAATCTACAAAATCTATTGAACAAAAAAACGAAGTCTGTAATGACCGAAGCTTTGCCAAGGATAAACGAGAACGAATCTATTGATGTAATTTCTGCTCTTCTAAAAAGCAACTCAGCTGTATTAGTCACAAAAAAAGGCAAGGTGATTGGGATTATAACTAAGGCTGATTTATTCAAAATCGTTAAAAGAGAATAGTTATCCAATGTACGTAGGCAAATCCTCTTTCATATTGTTTTCATTCATCTTTTTCCTACGCTCTTCAAATTTAGTATAGTGCTTGCGCAATGCATCTGTAAGGCTTGGCGTTACCTTCTTTATTGCCTCTTCGAAGTGCTTAGCTTTTATGTCTTTTGAATCAATATTTTCTCTTAAAGCGCTCATCCCAGCTTCCCTAGCCAACGCTTCGATGTCTGCGCCTGAAAATCCTTCAGTTCTTTTGGCGATATTCTCTAGATTTACCCCTTTAAGGGGCATGTTCCTTGTATGTATCTTCAATATCTGTAATCTCGCTTTCTCATCAGGTGGTGGCACGAGAACGAACCTGTCGAATCGTCCCGGTCTTAGCAAAGCAGGGTCGATCATATCAGGCCTGTTCGTAGCGGCCATTACAACAACGCCTTTCATGTCCTCCAATCCGGACATTTCTGAAAGCAGTTGTGAAACAACAGTTTCAGTGACCTGAGTTCCTGTCTTTGACCCCCTTCTTGGTGCCAACGCATCGATCTCATCAAAAAACACTATTGTAGGTGCGACTTGTCTCGCGCGTCTGAATATATCCCTTATTGCCTTTTCAGATTCACCTACCCATTTTGAATAAACCTGCGGGCCTTTGATTGATATGAAGTTTGCACCAGATTCAGTTGCTACAGCGCGCGCCATAAGGGTTTTTCCGCAGCCAGGGGGGCCATAAAGCAAAACTCCTTTTGGAGGTTTTATACCTACGCGACTGAAACTCTGCGGGTTCTTCAGAGGCCAATCAACCATTTCTCTGAGCTGCTGTTTTATGTCGTCCAGCCCACCAATATCATCCCATTTTACTTTAGGTACTTCTACAAGTACTTCACGCATAGCACTCGGCTCTACCATACGCAAAGCATTTTCAAAGTCATCCCAGTTTACAACAAGTTTTTCCATTACTTCTCTTGGCAGTTCATCCTTGTCCTTCCACTTTATATCCGGAAGTACTCTGCGCAAAGCGGACATCGCTGCTTCTTTTATCAGTGCAGATATATCTGCCCCTACATAACCGTAAGTCATATCGGCAAGTTTCTCAAGGTTTACCTTTTTTTCTAAAGGCATGTTCCTTGTATGTATCTTGATAATTTCCAATCTGCCGTTGCGGTCAGGTACAGGTATCTCTATTTCTCTGTCAAATCTTCCACCACGTCTCAATGCAGGGTCCACAGCATTGGGCCTGTTAGTAGCAGCGATTATGATTACCTTACCACGGCTTTTCAATCCGTCCATCAAAGTCAAGAGTTGGGAAACGACACGCCTTTCCACCTCACCTTGGGCTTCTTCACGTTTCGGGGCTATAGAATCAATTTCATCAATGAATATTATAGATGGTGCTTCTTTCTCAGCTTCCTCGAATATCTTTCGCAGATTCTGTTCACTTTGGCCGTACCATTTTGACATTACCTCTGGGCCACTTATGGATATGAAGTTTGCACCGCTCTCGTTCGCAACAGCTTTTGCAAGTAAAGTTTTTCCTGTACCAGGTGGACCGTATAATAGTACACCTTTTGGTGCTTCCACTCCAAGTCGTTCAAATATTTCCGGATGTCTAAGAGGCAATTCTATCATCTCACGAACCTTCTCGATAACACCCTTTAATCCGCCAATGTCCTCATACGTAACAGTAGGTACGTCACGCTGTTCAAGGTCCATGCTTTCAGGGGCTCTTTGCTCTATTTTCAAGTCAGTTGCATCCGTTATCACTACAGGGCCTTTTGGATTTGTGCCAGTTACGACAAACCTTGTACTTTCTGTAAAAGGTGTGAAGAACATATCCATAAAATCAGATCCGAAGAAGTCCTCAAAGAACGTTGTAGAATTGCTCCCTCTTCTTCTAACGACAGGCGATGGTACAATTATGTCACCTTTTACAACAGGCCGCTTGAATATATTTTGTCTTACAAGGTTTGGTGAAATTTGGATTATTAGGCCTTTTTCTGCTGGCGCAAGCGTAACGCTTTGTGCTTCCTTAGCTTCAACGTTCCTTAGTTTCACATATTCGCCCACACCACTCCCGCAATTCCTTCTCATTATCCCGTCCATTCTAACAATCTTCAGGCCAACATCCGAAGGATAAGAACGAACCGCTATTGCCGCAGTCTTCCTGCTGCCTTCGACTTCTATAACACTACCTTCCTTTATACCCAGTTCTCGCATGAACTCTGATCCAATTCTAACTATCCCTCTTCCGGCTTCTGCCCTTTCCGTCAATTCTCCGACTTTCAGTCGTATTTCATCAACCATATTCAATCACTATCTTTCCTAATTCTTCTTCCTACAATTTATTTATAGTGTTCTATGCAAAAATATCTTCATCCTCCTCTAGCAGCACTTTGAAAGTGTTCCACATAACCTTATCTGTCCACTCTTCAAAGAACCTGAATATTTGTTCAGCATCTTCGATGTCCACAATGAAAGAGCTCTGGTCTACTTTCTTGTGAGGAATCTCATCAAGTAAACCGTTTCTTTCGTATACGTATTTTTTTTCTTTGCCGCCAGCCATCTTCTTTCTTATCATTTGTTTCCAGCCATAAAGTTTTCTAAAGAACTTGTTGCGCTCGTAGTTGCTGTCAAACTCATCGCTTTTCACATTGAAACATATCATCACGGCTTTTCTTTCAGTCATGTGCACACCTTTTGTATTTATTTACACCCTAACTTTTAATTTATTTACACCCTAAACTATTTAAACTTTTGTTACAGGGGTTCTGTTAATTTATCGGGTTCTGAAAACGGTGTTAACTGCGGGACTTGAGAAAGCTTTTATTGGTTACCTTCTAAGTCTTAGTTATGCCTCGCCAATACGAAATCTTGCCTTGTCCCTTTTGTGACAACGGGCAGATACAGTGCTTGCATTTTCCAAGTATTCGTGGCGAGAAGAGAAAACCGACTGCCACATTCAGCTCTTCCAAAGTGATTACAAGAAGCTCTGAAGAATGGATAATCCAAAGCGGATGTTCTGTTTGCGGTAAATCAGCTGAAGAAGTAGAAGAAGAACTGAAGAAAAGAGGGATTCTATAGACTTTTGTTGGTATTTAACAGTTAAACCCCAATAAAAACACATATGTCT